>NZ_BAAAUG010000084.1:0-11667 GCF_039533825.1 Streptomyces rectiviolaceus | reverse complement strand
CCGCCGAGGGCGACGCGGCGGCCGATGCGGCCGCCGTACCGGAACCGGAGCCCGTCGTGCCCGCGCCGCCCGCGTACGCGCCTGCCATAGCGGCACGGCCCGACCCCGTCGCGGCGGTGCCGTGGGGGATGCGGGTCGCGGCCGAGGCCGGCTGGCGCCTTCTCGTACTCGCGGGCACGCTCTGGGTGTTGATGAAGGTCATCAGCGCCGTGCAGCTCGTCGTCTTCGCCTTCGTCGCGGCGCTGCTCGTCACCGCGATGCTCCAGCCGACGGTGGTCAGGCTCAAGCGGCTCGGTCTTCCGAGAGGTCTCGCGACGGTCGTCACTGCCGTACTCGGCTTCGTCGTCATCGGCCTGGTCGGCTGGTTCGTGGTCTGGCAGGTCATGGACAACGTGGACACGCTCTCCAGCCAGGTCCAGGACGGCATCGACGATCTGCGCAACTGGCTGCTCACCAGCCCGTTCCACGTCACCGAGGACCAGATCAACGACATCGCCAAGAGCCTGCGCGAGGCGGTCGGGGCGAACACGGAGGAGCTGACCTCGGCGGGGCTCGAAGGGGTCACCGTGATCGTGGAGGCCATGACCGGCATCCTGCTCGCGATGTTCTCGACGCTGTTCCTGCTGTACGACGGCAAGCGCATCTGGGAGTGGGTCCTGAAGCTCGTCCCGGCGCCCGCGCGGCCCGGTATCGCGGGCGCGGGGCCGCGTGCGTGGCGCACGCTGACGGCCTATGTGCGCGGCACGGTGATAGTGGCTCTGATCGACGCGATCTTCATCGGGCTCGGGATCTACTTCCTCGGGGTGCCGATGGCGGTGCCGCTGGCCGTCTTCATCTTCCTGTTCGCGTTCATCCCGCTGGTGGGTGCGGTGATCTCGGGCGCGCTCGCCGTGGTGGTCGGTCTGGTGACCCAGGGGGTCTTCACCGGTGTGATGACCCTGGTCGTGGTCCTCGCCGTGCAGCAGATCGAGGGGCACATCCTGCAGCCGTTCATCCTCGGGCGTGCCGTGCGGGTGCATCCGCTGGCCGTTGTGCTTTCCGTGGCCGCGGGTGGCCTTGTCGCAGGCATCGGCGGTGCGGTGGTGGCCGTGCCGCTCGTCGCCGTGACGAACACGGTGGTGGGCTATTTGCGGGCGTACTCCCGGGAGGCCGCCCTGAAGCAGTCACCGCAGCCGCGGGGCGCGACGGCGCTCGAGGTGGCCCCGGTGGATTCCCCGGCTGCCCCGCCGTCGGGTGCGGGTTCGTAGGGGCCCACCGGCCCACCGGCCCACCGGCCCACCGCCGTCCGGCGATTGAAAAAGCGGCCCCGCCCAGCTTCTGCTGGGCGGGGCCGCTTTTTCGGCTCTCAAGGCGACTACGCCAGGGACTCCTCGGAGTCCAGCGTGACGCCGACCGCCTGGATCACGGCGGCGATCTTGAAGGCTTCCTGGATCGTCTCGCGATCCACGCCCGCCTTCCGCAGCACCTGCTCGTGCGAGTCGAGGCACTGGCCACAGCCGTTGATCGCGGAGACCGCGAGCGACCACAGCTCGAAGTCGACCTTCTCCACGCCCGGGTTACCGATGACGTTCATCCGCAGGCCGGCCCGCATCGTCCCGTACTCGGGGTCCGAGAGGAGGTGGCGCGTGCGGTAGAAGACGTTGTTCATCGCCATGACGGCCGCGGCCGACTTGGCGGCGGTGTACGCCTCGGGGGAGAGGTTCGCCTTCGCCTCGGGCTCCAGCTCGCGCAGCACGCGCGGGGAGCGGGACGCGATGGCGCAGGCCAGCACGGTGCCCCACAGCTGCTGCTTGGGCAGGTCCGAGTTGCCGATGACCGAGCCGAGGTTCAGCTTCAGGTCCTTGGCGTAGTCCGGTACGGCGGACTTCAGTTCGTCGAGTGCCATGTCAGTAGGCTCCGTTCACTCGCCCGAGAGGAGCGCGACCGGGTCCAGGGTCTCGTCGCCCTGGGTCCAGTTGCACGGGCACAGCTCGTCCGTCTGGAGCGCGTCGAGGACCCGGAGGACCTCCTTGGGGTTACGGCCCACGGAACCGGCGGTCACCATCGTGAACTGGATCTCGTTGTTCTGGTCGACGATGAAGACGGCGCGCTGCGCGAAGCCGTCCTCGCCCTCGATGCCGAGGTCACGCATGAGCTCGTGCTTCGAGTCGGCCAGCATCGGGAAGGGCAGGTCCGTCAGGTCCGGGTGGTCCTTGCGCCAGGCGTGGTGCACGAACTCGGAGTCACCGGAGAAGCCGAGGACCTGGGCGTCACGGTCAGCGAACTCGTCGTTCAGCTTGCCGAAAGCGGCGATCTCGGTCGGGCACACGAAGGTGAAGTCCTTGGGCCACGCGAAGACGATCTTCCACTTGCCCTCGTAGGTCTTGTGGTCGATCTGCTGGAACTCAGAGCCCTTCTCCAGCGAGACACAGGCAGTCAGATCGAACTGGGGGAACTTGTCACCGACAGTGAGCACGCGCTCTCCTTGCTGCAAAGAAATTCCCTTTTGGGGAGTTTCCTGGGGGGTTGGACTGGTGTTGATGGTGGCACAGGGTGCATTGATTATGGAAATAGCTAGAGTGGGTCGTGTTGATCGGACCTAGCTATCAGTCCTAGTAATAGGGACAGCGAGAAACAGCGAAAAGGAGGCGTGCCGTGGCCACCAGCGCCAAGCCCGCAGCCAAGCCCGCGGCCAAGCGCGGCGCCCGCCAGCCGAGCCTCGCCCAGCTGCGTGCCTTCACCGCCGTCGCCGAGCATCTGCACTTCCGGGACGCCGCCGCCGCGATCGGCATGAGCCAGCCGGCGCTCTCCGGCGCCGTCTCCGCCCTGGAGGAGACACTCGGTGTCACCCTGGTCGAGCGTACGACGCGCAAGGTGCTGCTCTCGCCGGCCGGCGAGCGGCTCGCGGTGCGGGCCAGGGCCGTGCTCGACGAGGTCGGGGCGCTGATGGAGGAGGCCGACGCGGTGCGCGCGCCGTTCACCGGCGCGCTGCGGCTCGGCGTGATCCCGACCGTGGCGCCGTATCTGCTGCCCACGCTCATCGGGCTCGTCCACGAGAAGTATCCGGACCTCGATCTCCAGGTGCACGAGGAGCAGACCTCCTCGCTCATCGAGGGCCTGGGCGCGGGGCGGCTCGACCTGCTGCTTCTCGCGGTGCCGCTCGGTGTGCCGGGCGTCACCGAACTACCCCTGTTCGACGAGGACTTCGTGCTCGTCACGCCGCTTGACCACTGGCTCGGCGGGAGGGAGGGGATTCCGCGCGACGCCCTGCGCGAGCTGAACCTGCTGCTGCTCGACGAAGGGCACTGCCTGCGCGACCAGGCCCTCGACATCTGCCGGGAGGCGGGCCGCGCGGACGCCCCGGTGACCACGACCGCCGCCGGGCTCTCCACCCTCGTACAGCTGGTGGCCGGCGGGCTCGGCGTGACGCTGCTTCCGCGCACCGCCGTCCGCGTCGAGACCAGCCGCAGCAATCAGCTGCTCACCGGGTACTTCGCGGATCCGGCGCCGACCCGGCGCATCGCCCTCGCGATGCGTACGGGGGCCGCGCGGGCGGCGGAGTACGAGGCGCTCGCCGCAGCCCTGAGGGGGGCCGTGAAGCCGTTGCCGGTGCGGGTGTTGTGACCCCGCACCGGCAACGTACCGCCCCCGGAAGGGGAGTTACTCCGTGCGCAGGCCGTCCGGGCGCATCATGCGCCACAGCGGCGGCAGGCTGAGCAGCGTCACGACCGCGACGAGCACGGCTCCGGCGACGGTCAGGGGAGCGAAGAGCCACCAGTCGGTGACCGACTTCTGGACCATCCGGACCATGACCCAGCCGAGGCCGAGGCCGCCCGCCACGGCGAGCACCAGGCCGATCGCGACCGGAATCGCGGTCTGCCACAGGATCGACCACCCCATCGACGCGCGGCGCGTGCCGAACGCGGTGAGCGCCGCGAGCAGCCGCTTGCGCTCCCGCAGTTGCTCGATCATCGAGACCAGCAGGGACGCCGCGATCAGCGCCATCGTCGCCATCGCACCGATCTGCAGACCGGTCTGGATGGTGGCGTACTGCTTGTCGCGCTCGACCGCGCGCAGCGTCGTCACGTCGAGGAACGGATCGACGCGGGCCGCGGTGTTGCGGATGTACTCCTCGGCGTCCCGGGTGTCCGGGTCGACCTGGATCATCGCGGTCGTCGTGGCGTCGGTCAGCTTGGAGGCGTCGATCGCGCCGGGCGTCGCGTAGATGCCGTCGTGCAGTTCGCCGCCCGGGTCGGGGCGCGCCTTGACCTTGCGGGAGTCGGCGGGCAGCGTCCACGGGACGTGCTTGTGCCCTGCCTCGTCCCAGCTGATGGCGTTCAGGTCGATCGGCTTGCCCGGACGGGCCGACTCGTCGACCCAGTTGTTCATCTGGGTGTCGCCGGTGTGCACGACGAAGGTGTCGCCGTCCTCGCACCTGCCGATCCGGGCCAGCTCGCGCAGGTTCGCGCAGGTGCCGACCGTCAGCTCAGTGGTGGGCCGTATGGCGTCGGGGTTCTTCAGCTTGCCCGGCTTCACGACGTACGTGGAGACCGTGCCGATGACGTTCTTGACGCCCTTGGTCGTGCGGAACTTGTCGATCATCCGCTCGGCGAGGTCGCCATCGCCGACGTCGGCCCTGACCACCAGCTTGGCGCGGCCCGGGTCGTTCCCGGTCACCCGGTTGAAGTCGTCGTGCATCGCGACGAACAGCATCTGCAGGGCGACCGCGCCCGCGACGGCCACGGTGATGCCGCTGACCGCGCGCGCCGCCGCACCGCTGCTCAACTGGAGCCTGCGGGTGGCGAGTTGCCACGGCACGGGGCCACCGCCGCGCAGCCGGGCCACGCTCGCCTCGACGAGCCAGGGCAGCAGCGCGGCCAGGCCCACCAGGGTGAGCGTCGCGCCCACGCCGATGGCGAGGACCGGCGGGGCCACGTTGCCCCCGACGTAGCCATTGACCACGTCGCCCCCGACTTGGCCCGAGGCGAGCAGGATCCCGAGGCCGAGGAGCGGCATCGCGACGCGCCACCAGACGCGGCGCTTGCGGGGCTTGGTGCTGCGCACGACGCCCAACGGCTCGATGGAGACGGCCCGCAGCGAGATCAGCGTGACCAGGACGGACACGACGGGCACGGCGAGCAGGACAAGCAGGGCGAGCCCGGGCATCGGCACCACGTCCGAGGGGAAGGCGCTGATCTTCCACCCGGCGAGGGTGCCGATCACCTCGCGCACCCCCAGGAAGAACACGCCGCCCAGGGCGAGGCCGAGCAGCGCGCCGCACAGGGCCTCGCCCGCCGCGATCCGCCGCACGCTGTGGGCGTCCGCGCCGACCAGGCGCAGGGCGGCGAGCCGCCGGTCGCGCCGGTCGCCGCCGAAGCGGACCGCCGTGCCGATGAAGATGACCACCGGGGTCAGCAGGACCACGCAGATCAGGACCACCAGGACGATCAGCAGCGGGTCCATGGGTTCCGCGGGCTCTTTGTACCCGAAGGCCGCCACGCGGTGGCCGCCCTTGGCCTGGGTGAGGGCGTCCGAACCGGCGTAGTAGTAGAGCTCCTTGGGGTTGGTCAGGCCCGCGTCGCCGATGGTGTCCGTGACGCGGTACTCGCCGAACCGCTCCTTCAGGAGGGCGCCGTCGGAGCTGTCGAGGAGCTCGCGCAGGGCGGGCGACACCGCCATCTCGCCGGGCGCCGGGAGCTTCTTCAGGCCGGGCGGCAGGGTCGGGTTGCTGCCTTCGGCGCGCAGTACGCGGCCGTTCACCGTGACGTCGCGGAAGTCGGTGGGGACGTCGCGCTGGAGGACCGTGGAGTCGGACCGCTTGATCTTCTTGGCCGAGAACTGGTCGTTGGCGGCGCGGGCCACCGAGCGGTCCTCGCGGTTCTGGAGCAGGTTGGGCACGGAGGCCGCGCCGAGCAGCAGCGCCACGCCGAGGCCGACGCCGACCGCCGTCAGGAGGGTGCGGGTCCACCCCGCACGGCCGCCGCCGACGGCGAAACGTATGCCCATGGCGAGGTCGCGGGCGAAGGCGCGGGGTCCCCCCTTGGACACGGTCGCGGCGCTGTCGGCGAGCTGCGCCGCGCGGCGCGTGCCGTCCTTGGCGCGCGTGTCGAGACTCATATCGCCCGCTCCATGTCCCGCGCCCTGCCGTCGCGTACGACGATCTCGCGGTCGGAGTAGGCCGCGACCCGCGTCTCGTGCGTGACCAGGACCACGGCGGCGTTCGTCGAGCGCGCGGCGTCGGTGAGCAGCTCCATCACGCGCTCGCCGTTGAGCGAGTCGAGCGCGCCGGTCGGCTCGTCGGCGAAGAGCACGCGCGGGCTCGTGGCGAGCGCGCGGGCCACGGCGACCCGCTGGCCCTGACCGCCGGAGACCTCGCCGGGCCGCTTGGCGGTGACGTCCTCGACCTCGAGGCGCTCCATCCAGGTGCGGGCGGTCGCCTCGGCCTCCTTGCGCTTCGCGCCGTTCAGCCGCAGCGGAAGCGCGACGTTCTCCACGCAGGTCAGCTCGGGGACCAGCTGTCCGAACTGGAAGACGAAGCCGAACTCGCTGCGGCGCAGGGCGCTCAGCGCGGCGTCCGGCAGGTCCGTGAGCTCGCGGCCGTTGTACGTGATGGAGCCGGAGTCGGGCTTGACGATCCCCGCGAGGCAGTGCAGGAGCGTGGACTTGCCGGAGCCGGAGGGGCCCATCACGGCGACGACCTCTCCGGGGTGGATGGAGAACCCGGCGTCGTCGAGCGCGGTCGTCGGACCGTACGTCTTACGCAGGCCGGAGGCGGTGAGGAGGGAACCTGCGGGGGTCATGCGGAGCGCACCTCCTGGGCGAGCTTGCCGAGGCGTGCGGCGGCAAGTTCCAGCCAGCGCAGATCGGCTTCGAGGTGGAAGAGCGCGTGGTCGCAGATCAGCTGGTCGGCGAGGTCGCCCTTGCGCTTGCGGTCGGTGAGGATGCGCATCAGGCGCAGGTGCTCGGCCCGCTGGGCGTCGAGCATCTCCGAGGCGTCGCGCTCGGTGAGGAGCGCGAGGACGACCTTGGTGTAAAGGGTCGACTGGAGGTAGGGCTCGGGCTTCTCCGGAGTGGCGAGCCAGCGCTCGACATCGGTGATGCCGGCTTCGGTGATCGCGTACCGCTTGCGCTCGGGGCCGCCGCCCGCCTCTATGCCGTCGACCTCGACGAGGCCGTTCTTCAGGAGGCGGGACATGGTCGAGTAGACCTGCCCGTAGTGCAGTGGCTTGTCGTGACCGAACTTCTCGTCGAAGGTGCGCTTGAGGTCGTAGCCGTGGCGCGGGCCCGACTCAAGAAGGCCGAGGAGGGTGTGACCGATGGACATGCGGAGCACTCTACACGGTGTGTATACGTGGCGTGTATACGCCTCATGTGAAGCTCAGAGGTTCGAAAGCCGGGCAACCTTCTGGGGCCCGTGTTCGTCGATTGTTAAGGGCAGGTGCTCTTTGTCACGTCCGGAAAAGACCGGATCGGCAAGAGTTTGTCCCAGGGTGCGGTGTTAGCTTCATGAGCTGACTCGACGTACGCATGCGGACTAGACGGAAGCGGAGCACACAGGACCATGGGCCGAGCGGAAGAGCGACAAGCGCGGCAGCGCGGCGCGCGCCGGGCATCGCGCGGGCGCCCCGCCGGTGGCGGCAAACCCAAGCGCACGGGCATACGCCGCTTCTTCACGCTGAAGAAGATCCTGGGTACGTTCTTCGGGCTCTGCCTGCTGGGCATGCTCGGCTTCGTCGTCCTCTACATGGTGGTCGAGGTGCCCGAGGGCAACGCGGCGGCCAAGCTCCAGAGCAACGTCTACAAGTACAAGAACGGCGATGTCATCGCCAGGACCGGCGAGCTGAACCGCGAGGTCGTCGACCTGGACAAGGTGCCCAAGGACGTGCAGCGCACGTTCGTGGCCGCCGAGAACAAGTCCTTCTACAAGGACAAGGGCGTCGACTTCAAGGGCACCGCCCGCGGCCTGATCAACACCGTCTCCGGCAAGGGCAAGCAGGGCGGCTCGACGATCACCCAGCAGTACGTCAAGAACTACTACTTGACGGCGGATCAGACGGTGACCCGCAAGCTCAAGGAACTGGTCATCTCGCTGAAGGTGGACCAGAACAAGAGCAAGGACTACATCCTCGCCGGGTACATCAACACCAGCTACTACGGCCGCGGCGCCTACGGAATCCAGGCCGCCGCCCAGGCGTACTACGGCATCGACGCCGAGGAGCTGGACGTCTCGCAGGGCGCCTATCTCGCAGCGCTCCTCCAGGCCCCGAGCCAGTACGACTGGACCTCCGCCACGGACGCCAGCAGGAAGCTGGTCAAGGCGCGCTGGAACTACGTGCTCGACAACATGGTCGAGGAGAACTGGCTGCCCGCGAGCAAGCGCGAGGGCCTGAAGTTCGACAAGCCGGAGTCGCCCAAGGCCGCGCCCGGCCTGGAGGGCCAGACCGGTTACCTCGTCAAGGAGGCCAAGGCCGAGGTCATGAAGGCCGGCCACCTCAGCGAGGAGCAGTTCGACGCGGGCGGCTACACGATCACGCTGAACATCGACGAGAAGAAGCAGAAGCAGCTCGAGAAGGCCGTCGACAAGAAGCTGAACGACCAGCTCGACCCCGACAAGCGCAAGGCCGACGCCCGGGTGCAGGCGGGCGCCGCGTCCGTCGATCCCAAGACCGGCAAGGTCCTCGCGATGTACGGCGGCGAGGACTACGTCAAGCACTACACGAACAACGCCACCCGGCGTGACTACCAGCCGGCCTCCACCTTCAAGCCGCTGATCCTCGCCGCGGCCCTGGAGAACGGCGGCAAGACGCAGTCCGGCCAGCCGATCACGGCGAACACGATCTACGACGGCACCAGTGAACGCCCGGTCAAGGGCAGCGACGTCGCCTTCGCGCCGCCGAACGAGGACGACAAGAGTTATGGCCAGGTCACCGTCCAGAAGGCGATGAACAAGTCCATCAACTCCGTCTTCGCGCAGATGGGCGTGGACGTCGGCATGGACGACGTACTGGAGACCGCGGGCAAGCTCGGCATGGACGTCGAGGACCTGCCCGCCGTGCCCGCCCAGACCCTGGGCACCATGGGTGCGAGCCCGCTGGAGATGGCGGGTGTCTACGCGACGCTCGACAACCACGGCAAGAAGGTCACCCCGGCGATCGTGGCGTCCGTCGAGCACAAGGACCGCACGATCGAGATGCCGGACGCGATCGGCGAGCAGGTCGTCGAGCGCGGCACCGCGGACTCGCTCACCTCGGTCCTGACCGGCGTGGTCGACGACGGCACCGGCCGCGCGGTGCGCAGCCCCGTACAGGACGTGGCGGGCAAGACCGGTACGTCCGACGACAACAAGTCGGCCTGGTTCACCGGCTACACGCCGAAGCTGGTCACCTCCGTCGGCCTGTTCGGCGAGGGCGCGGCGGGCACGGCCGAGCAGAGCAAGCAGGTCTCCATGAAGGGCGCGGGCGGCCTGCCGCGCGTCGACGGCGGCGGCTTCCCGGCGCAGATCTGGGCGGCGTACACCTTCGACGCGATGGGCTCGCCCAGCAAGTTCGACCTGGACACGTCCATGGGCGCGGCCATCGCACCGCCCCCGGACCCGACGACGCAGGCCCCGCAGGAGCCGACGGACGAGCCGTCGGAGACCGAGGACCCGACGACGAAGCCGCCGACGGACGACCCGACGACGGAGAAGCCGACGGAGACTCCGACGACCGAGCCGCCGACGGACGACCCGACCACGGAGCCGCCGACGACCGATCCGGAGGAGCCGGACCCGACGGACTCCATCGAGATCCCGGAGAACCCGAACGGGCGGCCCGGCAACAGGGACTGACGGCCATACGGTCCACGCGCACGGCGAAGGCGCCCGGAAGCAACTGCTTCCGGGCGCCTTCGCCGTGAACTGCCGGGCGATCACGTGAACTGCCGGGCGATCAGCTGTGGTTCAGCTCGAACCACACGACCTTTCCGGTGCTCAGACGCGTCGCGCCCCACCGCCGGGCCAGCTTGTTGACCAGATAGAGGCCGCGTCCGCCCTCGTCCGTGGCGCGCGCCTGCCGCAGGCGCGGTAGTTGCGGCACGTCGTCGCCGACCTCGCAGCGCAGTACGTCCGTGCGCAGCAGGCGCAGGGTCACCGGACGCGTCGCGTACCGCACGGCGTTCGTCACGACCTCGCTGACCAGGAGCTCCACGGAGTCGTTCAGCTCCTGCAGGCCCCAGCGCTCCAGGGCGCTGCGGGCGAGGCGCCGGGCGCGGGAGGGCGTCGCGTCCTCCGGTTCCAGGTACCAGTACGCGACGTCGCTCGGCGCGATGCCGTCGAAGCGGGCGGCGAGCAGCGCGATGTCGTCGTCCCGGTCGCCGGGGCCGAGCATGTCGAGCACGTCGTCGCAGAGGGCCTCAAGGGGCGGCGGATGGTCCGGTCCCGTCAACTGGGCGGTGGCGGCGAGCCGTTCGCGCAGCTGCTCTATGCCGGTCCACACGTCACGCAGCCGGGACTCGACCAGGCCGTCCGTGTAGAGCAGCAGGGTGGCGCCCGCGGGCGCGTCGAGCTCCACGGCCTCGAAGTCCACGCCGCCCACGCCGATGGGGGCGCCCGGCGGGACCCGAAGGACCTCGGCGCGGCCGCCCAGGTGCAGCAGGACGGGTGGCGGGTGTCCCGCGTTGGCGATGGTGATGCGGTGCGCGACCGGGTCGTAGACCGCGTAGAGGCAGGTCGCCATGCGGTCCGAGCCGAGGCGCTGGGCCTGCTCGTCCAGGTGGTGCAGGACCTCCTGGGGCGGCAGGTCGAGCCCGGCCAGGGTCTGGGCGGTCGTCCGCAGCTGGCCCATGATCGCGGCCGATGTCATGGAGTGCCCCATGACGTCGCCCACGACGAGCGCGACCCGGCTGCCGGGCAACGGGATCGCGTTGTACCAGTCGCCGCCGACCCTGGCCGTCTCGGCGGCCGGGAGATAGCGGGACGCCAGGCGGACGCCGGTCGGGCGCGGCAGGGTCTCGGGCAGCATCGTGCGCTGCAGCTCGTCGGCGATGTACGCCTCGCGGCCGTAGAGCACGGTCTTGTCGATGCCGAGCGCGCTGTGCGTGGCCAGTTGGGCCGCGACGAGCAGGTCGTCGTTCTCGAACGCGGGCCGGTCGGGGCGGCGCAGGAACACCGCGGCGCCGATCACCCGGCGCCTGCCCCGCAGCGGCGCGAGGATGGCCCGCTGGCCCGAGGGCACCGTCCGCCCGTCGCCGAGCAGGTCGGGCAGCGCGGCGCGGGCCGCGGGGGCGTCGGCGAAGACCGGGCGTACGCCGCGCAGGACTTCGGCGAGGGCGCCGCCGGGGCGCACCTCGCACAGCTCGGCGGTCGTCACGAGGTCGGTCTGCACCTGGAGGGCGGGCATGGTGCCGCCGTCGGTGTCGGGCTCCTCCGGAATGCGGTCGGTGCGGCGCAGGCGCAGGACGAGGGCGCCGCTCGGCCGCTCCTCGCCGACCGGCAGCGGATCGCGCAGATAGACCAGTATCGCGTCGGAGAACGTCGGCACCGTGGCCCGGCACAGGCCCATCACGATCTCGTCCAGGTCGATGCCGCGGGCGATGCGCCGGGTCGCGGCGCCCACGAAGCGCAGCCGGTCGCCGTCGCGCCGCATCGCCGCGGGTCCCGAGCCCGGCGGCCGTGGCTGTCCCGTGCGCCGCTCCTCACCGCCAGGGGCG
>NZ_BAAAUG010000083.1:12886-34628 GCF_039533825.1 Streptomyces rectiviolaceus | reverse complement strand
GCCGGGCGGCGCGGGCCTTGGGGCGGCGACGGCGCCCCCCGCCTCGACCGTGACCCCCGCGCCGACCGCGGCCCCCACCGCAAGCGGCGTCCCCGGCGCAGGTGGCGGTTCCCGGCGGGTTGTGTTTGTCCCGGACGGTGCGCAGCTCCTGCCCTCCATCCCGCTCCTGCGCGGCGTGGCCGAGCTCGCCGCCGAGCTGGGGGCGCGGCAGACGTACGAGTTCCTGATCGGGCGGTACATCGACGCCAACCCCCGGCAGTACACGCTCACTCCGGCCGGACCCGCCGACCTGACGGCCGCGCTCGCCGGGGCCGCGCCGACCGTGCTCGACCCGGCCTGCGGGACCGGCGCCCTGCTGCGAGCGGTCGCGACGCGACCGGATCAGTGCCTCTACGGCCAGGACAGCGCCCCCGAACTCGCCGCCCTCGCCGCGCTGCGCCTCGCCCTGCACTCCGACGCCACCGTGCGCGGCGCCGCCGCCGACACCCTGCGCGCCGACGCCTTCGGCGAGGTGAGGGCCGATGCCGTGCTCTGTCACCCGCCGTTCAACGAGCGCAACTGGGGGCACGACGAACTCGCCTACGACCCCCGCTGGGAGTACGGCTTCCCGGCCCGTACGGAGTCCGAACTGGCCTGGGTCCAGCACGCGTTGGCCCGGCTCCGGGACGGCGGCACCGCCGTCCTGCTGATGCCGCCCGCCGCCGCGTCCCGCCGCTCCGGGCGCCGGGTGCGCGCCGACCTCCTTCGCCGTGGCGCCCTGCGCGCAGTGATCGCGCTGCCCGCGGGCGCCGCGCCCCCGTACAACATCCCGTTGCACGTATGGGTGTTGAGGAGGCCGGTGCCCGGCGCGCAGGCCTCGCCCGAGCTGCTCCTCGTCGAGACGGCGGGGCTCGCCGCGGCCGACGGCAGGGACCGGCAGGCGTGGCCGCCGGTACAGGACGCCGTCCTCGACGTCTGGCGGCGCTTCGACCGGCACGGGACGGTCGACGAACGGCCGGGGCTCGCCCGCTGCGTGCCGGTGCTCGAACTCCTCGACGACGAGGTCGACCTGGCACCGGCACGACGCCTGCCGCCACCGGCCGCGCGCGGCGGGGCAGCGGAGCTGACGGCCGTCCGTGAACGCCTCGGGGACGCGGTGCGGCGCACGGCCGACCTCATGCCGCCGCCCGCGGAACCCGGCGACGCGGTCCGCCTGCCGGTCACCACCGTGGGCGAACTCGCCCGCTCGGGCGCGCTGTTGCTGCGTACGGGAACGGGCTCTGGGGTGTCGGCGCCCGGTGTCACGCGGGTCCTCACCGAGCACGACGTGCTCGCCGGAACGGAACCCTCCGGGACTGTCGACCCGCTGGTCGCCCCACTACAGGAGAGTGCCGTCGGCGAAACGGGCGACTCCGTAGTGACCCGGCCCGGCGATGTCGTCATCCCCGTCTCCGGCGGCGGAACCGCCGCCCGCGTCATCGACGAGGCCTCGGCGGGCGCCGCCCTCGGCCGGGGTCTCACCCTCCTGCGCCCCGACCCGGCCGCCCTTGACCCGTGGTTCCTCGCCGGCTTCCTGCGCGGCACCGCCAACAACCGCCAGGCGAGCAGCTACGCGTCCACCGCCGCCCGGCTCGACGTCCGACGGCTCCGGCTGCCGCGCCTGCCCCTGGACGGACAGCGCGGCTACGGAGAGCGGTTCCGCGCACTCGCCGCCTTCGAGGACACCCTGCGTCTCGCGGGCAGGCTGGGCGAGCAGTTGGTGCGGGGCCTGCACGACGGACTGACGGACGGCACGCTTCCGCCGGAATGAGCGGACCGGGTTCCGGTCGGGGTGACGACCGGGTGACGGATCGGCTCGCGATCGGGACGTGACCAGTACGGCAACGGTTCGGTACAACCCGGGACCGCTTCTCCTTGTCGGCCTATACGCTCGAATCCGCACCCGTTCGTATTTCGACTTTCGGCCGTGCGTTCCCCCGGGAGAACGCACGGCCGCATCAGGCACCAGGAGCAGCCATGCACGGCCACGGCTACGCGCCGCAGCAACCGCCGCCGACCTCCGGCGGCACTCATGTGACGCTGCGCGTGCTGTTCGTGGTCCTCGCCGTCGTGACGTGCGGCCTGCTCGCCTGGGCGCCGATGCTGCGGCTCGCGATCGTGACCCGCAAGTCGTACGACTGGGTGCTCTTCGGGCTCGTGACCGCGCTCGACGTGACGGCCCTCGTGCTCGTCGGCGTCGACCCGGGCGACGAGGAGTTCCAGGGGCCCGGCAACGCGGGCATGGTGGTCCTCCTGAGCACGCTCGTGGCGGCCGTCGCCTACTACTTGTTCGCGGACATACGGCACTTCAGCCGATTCCGTCAGCCGCAGTACGTGGGCTACGCAGGCCAGCAGCCCGCCTACGGCTATCCGCAGCAGCAGGGACCCGCCCCCGTCCACCTCCAGCCCACGCAACTGCACCAGCCGCCGGTCCAGCAGACGCCGCCCCCGCCCACGCGTCCCGCACCGGCCCGCATCCACCAAGTACAGGCGGAGCTCGACGAGCTCAGTGACTACCTGCGCAAGCACGAAGGCGGCAACTGACCGTGTCACCGGTGACGGGCGGCCGTGGCGGCCGTGTTATCGCAGCGCGCTACGAACTCTCCACGCTCATCGGCCAGGGCGGCATGGGCCAGGTCTGGACGGCGTACGACCAACGCCTCGACCGCCGCGTCGCGGTCAAGCTCCTTCGCCCCGACCGGGTCGCGGGCGCCGAGGCCGACGAGCTGCGCCGCCGCTTCGTGCGCGAGTGCCGCGTCACCGCACAGGTCGACCACCCGGGCCTCGTCACCGTCCACGACGCGGGCACGGAGGGCGAGGACCTCTACCTCGTCATGCAGTACGTCGACGGGGCGGACCTCGGCGACCACCTCGCCGAGCACGACCCCTACCCGTGGCAGTGGGCCGTCGCGATCGCGGCCCAACTCTGCGCCGTGCTCTCCGCGGTGCATGCCGTGCCGATCGTGCACCGCGACCTCAAGCCGCGGAACGTGATGGTCAAACAGGACGGCACGGTCTCCATCCTCGACCTGGGCATCGCCTCGGTGATGGACACCGACACCACCCGCCTCACGCACACCGGTTCACCCATCGGCAGCCCCGCGTACATGGCCCCCGAGCAGGCGATGGGCGGCGCGGTCGGCCCGTACACCGACCTCTACGCCCTGGGCGTCCTCCTCCACGAACTCCTCAGCGGAGACGTGCCGTTCTCCGGCTCCACCGCCCTCGGCGTCCTGCACCGCCACCTCTACGAACCGCCGCTCCCGGTCCGCCGGCTGCGTGCCGAGGTCCCCGAGGCCCTCGAAGCCCTGGTGCTCCGGCTCCTCGCCAAGGACCCCCAGCACCGGCACGGCAGCGCCCAGGAGGTATACGAGGAGCTGGCCCCTCTCCTCCCCGCCCGCGGCATCCCGACCGGCGGCCCGCTGGACCCCACCCGCCCCTTCCTGCGCCCGCACGCCCCGTGGCCCGACCGCGCCGCGACCCCGCCGTCGGCCCCCGCCCTCCCGCCGGACCGGCCCGATCAGCGCCAGGTCCCCGGCGGCCCCGGCAGTCAGACGGACGTCGTCCGCGCGGTCGACGAGGTCAAGCGGCTCCTCGGCGAGGGCCGCATCACACAGGCCGTGGACATCCTCGGCTCGATCCTGCCCGCGGCCGCCGCCAAGCACGGCGAGCACTCCCCGGTGGTCCGCTCCCTGCGCAAGCAGTACGCGGCGACGCTGATGGACGACGGCCAGTACCGCCGCGCCCTGCCCGAACTGCGCCGCCTCGCCGACGAGCGTGCCGCCGAGTCCGGCCAGGCCGACCCGCACTCCCTCCAGTTCCGCTACGAGGCGGCGCAGTGTCTGGAGCAACTCGGCGAACCGGCGGCGGCACTCGCGGAGTACCGAGCGCTCCTCCCTTACTACGAGAACCGCTACGCCTCCGACGACCGCGAACGCCCCCTCGAAATCCGCCGCCGCATCGGCCACTTGCTCCTTGCCCTCGGCGACCGGGTGGCGGCGCACGACACGCTGGCGCGGCTGCTCCTGGACGCCGAGCGGATGCACGGCGTCGGCCATCCGTTCCCCGCGGAGATCCGGCGTACGTTGCAGTGGCTAGGACAAGTGCGCGGGTAGTGACGGCTCGGCGCGAGGGTGCCCCGACCGGTGCCCCAACTCTTCGAGAATCGTTGGTCGAATAGGTGGCCGAGAGACCGGCCACTCCCTAACATCGATCATCGCAAGACTTTGTGCACCGCCGCACAATCTCCTCGGGAGGCTCACTTGCACCGCCGTCGTCGTCGCACCGCGCTCGCCCTCTCCACCGCGGCCATCGCCGCGGCCCCCCTCCTCACGGCCTGCGGCAGCGAGGCGCATCCGGGCGCCGCGGCCGTCGTGGGCAACGACCGGATCACGGTCTCGCAGCTGGAGGGCCGGGTGAACGAGGTGCGCGACGCGCAACGCGCCGCGATCCCGGACGAGCAGCAGTACGAGCAGGCCATCGCCAAGACCGGCGGCCTCACCCGCAGCACGCTGCACACGATGGTCCTGGACAAGGTCCTGCACCAGGCCGCGGCCGACGCCGGTGTCGACGTCTCGCGCCGCGACATCCAGACGATGAGAGCGGGCCTGGAACAGCAGGCGGGCGGCAAGAAGGCCCTCGAACAGGGCTGGCTCCAGCAGTACAGCGTCGCTCCGTCCCGCCTCGAGGACAGCCTCCGTACGGAGATCGAGGCGCAGAAGCTGGCGAAGAAACTGGGCGCGGACATGAACGCCCCGGAGGGTCAGGCGGTCTTCTGGAAGGAACTCTCCAAGGCCTCCAAGAAGCTGGACGTGGACCTGAACCCGCGGTACGGCACGTGGGACGTGGAGAAGAGCAAGCGCGCGGACACGAAGACGCCGTGGGTGCGTGAGGTGTCCGCGGACGACGCGGCGGCCCCCAAGCAGGCGTAACGGACGTAGGAAGGGGGCTGTCGGTGCCGTGGGTTACGTTCGACGGGTGAACGAAACCACGCCCACGGCCGACGCCCCCGGCCGCGTCATCCTCCTCACCACCAGCCACCGGGTGGCCCCCGGCCTGCTCTCCTGGCCCGCGTGGCAGGCCCTGCACGGGGCCGACGAGGTCCTGTGCGCCGACGCGACCCACCCCCAGCTGCCGTATCTGCGCGAGGCGGGCGTGCGGGTGGACCAGGCATCACCCACGGCCCAGGACCTGGTGACGGCATGCGCGGGCGACCGCACCATCCTGATCATCGCCACGGCCGAGGGCGACCGGACCCTGACGGACGGCCTTGCGAGGCTCGCGGGCTCGGGCCGCGTGTCGATGCCGGACCTGGAACTGCTCCCGGCGTCGTACGACCTGCCGGGCGCGCGGCTCCTGGACCTCGTCCAGGTCATGGACCGGATCCGGGTCGAGTGCCCGTGGTCCTCCCAGCAGACGCACAAGGGCCTGGCGAAGTACGGGATCGAGGAGGCGTACGAACTGGTCGAGGCGATCGAGGACGGCGACCGGGAGGAACTGCGGGAGGAGCTGGGCGATGTCCTGCTCCAGGTGGTCTTCCACGCCCGCATCGCGGAGGAGGACGAGGACTCCCCCTTCTCCGTGGACGACGTGGCAGCCACGATCATCGAGAAACTGATCCACCGCCACCCGCACATCTTCGGCGACGACTCGGCGGACACTCCCGAGGACGTGAAGGCGCACTGGCTCCGCACGAAGGCGCAGGAGAAGCAGCGCTCATCACTGACGGAGGGAATCCCCCTCGGCCAGCCGGGCCTCGCCCTGGCAGCGAAGCTGGCTTCACGGGTGCGGACGGCAGGCCTTGAGGTGTCCATCCCCTCCGGGGAGGGCGTCGGCTACGAACTCCTTGCGCTCGCCCTGCGGGCCGAGGCGGAAGGCGTGGATCCGGAGGCGGCGCTGCGGGGTGCGGCGCGGGCTTATCGGGATGCGGTGCTGGCTGCGGAGGGACCTGGGGCTTAGGGGATCTCAGCCTCGGCGGTGCGCGGGGCTTCGGGGCGGTGTGGGGCTGGGGATTTCAGCCTGTCCGGCGTTTGAGGACGAGCTCGGCGGAGCCGGTGATGGGGGTGCGCGGGGCTTCGGGGTGGTGTGGGGCTGGGGCTGGGGATTTCAGCCTGTCCGGCGTTTGAGGACGAACTCGGCGGAGCCGGTGATGACGGTGCGCAAGGCCTCGGGCCAGCATGGCGCTGAACCAGCCAGGGGAGGAACGCCGCAGACCGCCGGATACGGTCGACCCATGCAAGACCAGCCGCCCACCCCCGCAGGGGACACCCCCGCAGCCTGCCCGGCAGGGGCTCCCACCCCGCCCGAGGCCCAGGGGCCAGAGCTCTTCACATGGGAGTTCGCCACCGACCCCTACCCCGCCTACGCCTGGCTCCGCGAGCACGCCCCCGTGCACAAGACCCGGCTCCCCAGTGGCGTGGAGGCTTGGCTGGTCACCCGGTACGTCGATGCCAAGCAGGCACTCGCCGACCAGCGGCTCAGCAAGAACCCGGCCCATCACGGCGAGCCCGCGCACGCGAAGAGCAAGACCGGCATCCCGGGTGAGCGCAGCGCGAACCTGATGACGCATCTGCTCAACATCGACCCGCCGGACCACACACGGCTTCGGCGCCTCGTCTCCAAGGCCTTCACGCCCCGCCGCGTCGCCGAGTTCGCGCCCCGCGTGCAGGAGTTGACCGACCGGCTCATCGACCAGTTCGTGGAGAAGGGGGAGGCCGACCTCATCCACGACTTCGCCTTCCCGCTCCCCATCTACGCCATCTGCGACCTGCTCGGCGTACCCCGCGAGGACCAGGACGACTTCCGCGACTGGGCGGGGATGATGATCCGCCACGGGGGAGGGCCCAGGGGAGGGGTAGCCCGGTCCGTGAAGAAGATGCGCGGGTACCTCGCCGAGCTGATCCACCGCAAGCGCCTGGAACCCGGCGACGACCTCATCTCCGGGCTGATCCGCGCCTCGGACCACGGTGAGCACCTCACCGAGAACGAGGCCGCCGCGATGGCCTTCATCCTTCTCTTCGCCGGCTTCGAGACCACAGTCAACCTCATCGGGAACGGCACGTACGCCCTCCTCACCCACCCCGAGCAGCGTGAGCGGCTCCAGGAATCCCTCGGGGACGGCGGCGACACCGGGCTCCTGGAGACCGGCATCGAGGAGCTGCTGCGCTTCGACGGTCCCGTCGAACTCGCCACCTGGCGGTTCGCCACCGAGCCGCTGACCATCGGAGGGGAGGACATCGCCGCCGGCGACCCCGTCCTCGTGGTCCTCGCCGCCGCTGATCGTGACCCCGAACGCTTCGACCGGCCGGACACGCTCGACCTCTCCCGCCGCGACAACCAACACCTCGGCTACGGCCATGGCATTCATTACTGTCTCGGCGCACCGCTCGCCAGGCTCGAAGGCCAGGCCGCCCTCGCGACTCTTCTGCGGCGCCTCCCTGACCTGCGGCTCGCGGTGGAACCTGGTGATTTGAGATGGCGCGGCGGGCTCATCATGCGCGGACTCCGCACGCTGCCCGTGGAGTTCACACCCGCACAGCAGAGCAAATATTCGGCGCCTGGAACGACGTTTAGCTGACGGCCCGTCAGGACTGTGACTTTCACGTGATCTCCGCTGCATCGACTTGTGACAAGCGTTCGAGTGCAGCTACGTTCACCGACGACTCGGCATCCCGTGCCGCAGTCGTCGCTCCAGTCACGCGAAAGGCAACCGCATGCTCTCCGGCAATGGTCGTCACCGACGCCCCCGCCAAGCCCCGGCCCTGATCGTCGCGGCAGGAGTCGCAGGATCGGCCATCGCCATCCCGCTGCTCGGCGCCACCAGTGCGAGCGCGGCGGACACCGCCACGTGGGACAAGCTCGCGGAGTGCGAGAGCGGCGGATCCTGGAGCGCGGACGCGGGCAACGGGTACTACGGCGGGCTCCAGTTCTCGCAGCAGGTCTGGGAGGAGTACGGCGGCCTCGACTACGCGCCGAGCGCCGATCAGGCCAGCCGCTCGCAGCAGATATCCGTCGCCGAGCAGGTCCTTGACGACCAGGGCCCCGATGCCTGGCCGAGCTGCGCGCCGATCGCCGGTCTCACCCAGGACGGCGCCGACGCCGACGTCGACCCGGGCGCTCCGATCACGACGATTCCTTCTGATGGGCCGTCGGAGTCCACCGAACCCGCCGAGCCCAGTGAGCCGAACGAGCCGAGCACGTCGCCGAGCGAGTCGGCCGATCCCTCGGACAGCACTGAGCCTTCGGAGGAGCCATCGGACTCCGAGAAGTCCTCTGAGGAGCCCTCCGAGAAGCCCGACGCCGACGACGAGACGCGAGACAAGAATCACGACGAGTCCGGCAACTCGGGCGAGTCGGGCGAGTCCGGCGACTCGACCGACCCGGGCAAGTCCGGGCAGGACGACGGCACTTCCGCCACCCCCACCCCCTCCGCCGGTGAGGGCGAGGGCCGCCACCGCGGTGACAGCGCGGACGACAAGCCGTCCGACGGCACCTCTCGCGAGGGCTCGGGCCGGCACGCATCCCGTGGCGACGAGCGTCAGAAGGACGGCTCCGACGGGACGTACACGGTCCGCTCCGGAGACAACCTCTCGGTCATCGCCGACGACCTCGACGTGAAGGGCGGGTGGGCCGAGCTGTACGAGGAGAACGAGAACTCGGTCGGCTCCGACCCCGATCTCATCCTTCCCGGTCAGAGCCTCGATTTGGGCGAAAAGTAGGGGTAGTTGGCGAGTCGCTTTGCGCTCGATGTCCCAATTGGCGCAAGTGAGACATGGGTCTCAGAAGCCCTGATCGTCTTTGGAATTCGGCCGTTGGCATGACTACGGTCGTGACCGCTCGCCACAGCGGGCCCCGTCGGTCGGTACGCCGAGTCCTGCCAATTGGCCGTTCGGGAACAGTCGTCGCGCAAGCGCCGTAGGCAGGAGCGGGGGAACCAAGGTTTCCGCCGGGCCCGGCCGTTCAGCATCGCGAGAGCGAGCAGAGAACGGACGGGAACGGCTAGGGGTTAAGTCGCGCTCAGGAAGCGCGGCCGGGCAACTTCATCGGCCCGAACCCGACAGCTCACCTCGCAGGCGTCGGTGAGGGGATCACTCATGCTGTTTTCCAGCAAGGGCAAGCACCGCCGCCCGTCCAAGGCCACCCGCGTCGCCACGCTCGCCGGCGTCACCGGTGTCGCCGTCGCCGCCCCGCTGATGGCGGCCGGCTCGGCCTCCGCCGCGACCGGCTCCGAGTGGGACGCCGTCGCCCAGTGCGAGTCGGGCGGCAACTGGTCCATCAACACCGGCAACGGCTACACGGGCGGCCTGCAGTTCTCGTCGTCCACCTGGGCCGCGTACGGCGGCACGAAGTACGCGCCCACCGCCGACAAGGCCTCCAAGGCCCAGCAGATCGAGATAGGCGAGAAGGTCCTCGCGGGCCAGGGCAAGGGTGCCTGGCCGAGCTGCGGCGTCGGCCTCTCGAGCGCCTCCTACGAGGGTGGCGGTGCGCAGGAGAGCGCCCCGCAGCAGACCCAGGAGCAGCCCAAGAGCCAGCCCAGCGCCCAGACCGAGCAGCCGCAGCAGGCCGCTCCGAAGGCCGAGGCCGCCCCGAAGACCGAGTCCAAGAAGACCGTCGAGACCCCGACCGGCAAGAAGGTCAAGAAGGGCGACGGCGAGTACAAGGTCAAGAAGGGTGACACCCTCTCCAAGATCGCCGAGGCCAAGGACGTCAAGGGCGGCTGGCACAAGGTGTACAAGCTCAACGGCGACATCATCGACAACGCCGACATGATCTACCCGGGCCAGCAGCTCCACCTCAGCTAGTTCTGGCGGGGCGCCTCGCGGGGCCTGCTCGTCTGCGGGTGCGTCGTGGCTTGTCGCGCCCACGCGGCGGAGCCGCATATGTAACAGCCCCGCGCCCCTTCGGGCGCTGCCCTCCCCGCCCCGGTGCGCGTATCCCCCGTACGCACCGGGGCGGGGTTCTTTTGCCCCGCCACTGCCCCGCCGCTGCCCCTCCATGTTTTTTGTTCCGTTCGGAAACTTTTTGCTCTCGGTTTGTCCACAGGGCGGTCGCTCGGCTGGCTCTTGCCCGGGAGCCGGTTAGGCTCGTGTCCGCGAGGCCAACGCCCCGCGTACCCGCGTCACATCCCAGAAGGAGATGCTCGTGCCGTCCATCGACGTCGTCGTAGCCCGGGAAATCCTGGACTCCCGAGGCAACCCCACGGTCGAGGTCGAGGTCGGCCTCGACGACGGCAGCACGGGTCGTGCCGCCGTTCCGTCCGGTGCGTCCACCGGTGCTTTCGAGGCCATCGAACTCCGTGACGGTGACCCCA
This sequence comes from Streptomyces rectiviolaceus, assembly GCF_039533825.1. Classification (NCBI taxonomy): domain Bacteria; kingdom Bacillati; phylum Actinomycetota; class Actinomycetes; order Kitasatosporales; family Streptomycetaceae; genus Streptomyces; species Streptomyces rectiviolaceus. Next base: position 24,301 of record NZ_BAAAUG010000083.1, on the reverse strand, counting down.
ACCGTTACCAGGGCAAGGGCGTGGAGAAGGCCGTCCTCGCCGTCATCGAGCAGATCGGCCCGGAGCTCGTCGGGTACGACGCGACCGAGCAGCGCCTGATCGACCAGGCGATGTTCGACCTCGACGCCACCGACAACAAGGGCTCGCTCGGCGCCAACGCCATCCTCGGCGTCTCGCTCGCCGTCGCGCACGCCGCGTCGGAGGCCTCCGACCTGCCGCTCTTCCGCTACCTCGGCGGCCCGAACGCGCACCTGCTGCCCGTTCCGATGATGAACATCCTGAACGGCGGGTCGCACGCCGACTCGAACGTCGACATCCAGGAGTTCATGATCGCGCCGATCGGCGCCGAGTCGTTCTCCGAGGCCCTGCGCTGGGGCACCGAGGTCTACCACACGCTGAAGAAGGTCCTGAAGGACAAGGGCCTCTCCACCGGCCTGGGCGACGAGGGCGGCTTCGCCCCGAACCTGGACTCCAACCGCGCCGCGCTCGACCTCATCCTCGAGGCCGTCAAGCAGGCCGGTTACGTCCCCGGCGAGCAGATCGCGCTCGCGCTCGACGTCGCCGCGTCCGAGTTCTACAAGGACGGCAAGTACGAGTTCGAGGGCAAGTCCCGCTCGGCCGCCGAGATGACCGAGTACTACGAGGAGCTCGTCGCCTCGTACCCCCTCGTCTCCATCGAGGACCCGCTGTTCGAGGACGACTGGGCCGGCTGGAACGCCATCACCGAGAAGCTCGGCGAGAAGGTCCAGCTCGTGGGCGACGACCTGTTCGTCACCAACCCGGAGCGCCTGGCCCGTGGCATCGAGGAGAAGTCGGCCAACGCCCTTCTGGTGAAGGTCAACCAGATCGGTTCGCTGACCGAGACCCTCGACGCCGTCGAGATGGCCCAGCGCAACGGCTTCAAGTGCATGATGTCGCACCGCTCCGGTGAGACCGAGGACGTCACCATCGCCGACCTCGCCGTCGCCACCAACTGCGGCCAGATCAAGACCGGCGCCCCGGCCCGCTCCGAGCGCGTCGCCAAGTACAACCAGCTCCTGCGCATCGAGGAGATCCTCGACGACGCCGCGGTCTACGCCGGCCGTTCGGCGTTCCCCCGCTTCAAGGGCTGATCGCCGCCGGGCCTCGGCTCCGCTGAGCAGTTACCTACGTCCCCGTACTCGGTCCCGTACCGTGTGCGGGGACGTACGTACGTATCGGGGAGGCGGCACACATGGCCGTGAAGGACCGCGACCGGTTCTCCACCGCGACCAGGCTGCGGCTGCTCGGCGAGCAGACCGCGGAGCGTGTCTACCGCTCGCAGACCAAGCGTCAGGCGCGCCGCTCCCGGCTCACGGGACGCGCCGCGCTCCTCGCGCTCGTGCTCTGCTCCTTGGTCGTCGCGCTCGCCTACCCGATAAGGCAGTACGTCTCCCAGCGCGCGGAGATCGCCGAGCAGCGTCAGGAGCAGGCCGAGCGCCGCGCGAACGTCGAGAAGCTGCGGGACGAGAAGGCCCGCTGGCGGGACGACTCGTACGCGGAGCAGCGCATCCGGGACCGGCTGCACTATGTGATGCCGGGCGAGACCGGCTACACGGTGATCGACCCCGAGGCGGCGAAGAAGCAGCGCACCGACCAGGGGGCGGCCGCCAGGCCCTGGTACTCGAACGTCTGGGACGGCGTCGACAAGGCCGACCGCCCGGACGACGACTGAGCTCGACAGAACCTCTGACCTCTGACGTCCGAGCCCAGCAGAACTTCTACGGAACCGATCGAAAGACAGGCATGGAAACGCCCCCGCCGACCACCCCGCGCACCGAGCCCACCGACGCCGACGTCGAGGCCTTCAAGCAGCAGCTCGGCCGTCCGCCGCGCGGCCTGCGGGCCATCGCCCACCGCTGCCCGTGCGGGCAGCCGGACGTCGTCGAGACGGCGCCGCGCCTTCCGGACGGGACGCCGTTCCCGACGACGTACTACCTGACGTGCCCGCGGGCCGCCTCCGCGATCGGCACGCTTGAGGCCAACGGCGTCATGAAGGAGATGTCGGAGCGGCTGAAGACGGACCCCGAGCTGGCCGCGGCGTACCGCGCGGCGCACGAGGACTACATCGCGCGCCGTGACGCCATCGAGGTCCTGGAGGGCTTCCCGAGCGCGGGCGGCATGCCCGACCGTGTGAAGTGCCTGCACGTCCTGGTCGGCCACTCGCTGGCCGCGGGCCCTGGTGTGAACCCCCTCGGTGACGAGGCCATCGCGATGCTCCCGGAGTGGTGGGCCAAGGGACCGTGCGTCGTGCCGTGCGCCGATCAGGAGCCCGCCAAGTGACCCGCGTGGCCGCCATCGACTGCGGCACCAATTCGATCCGCCTCCTGGTGGCGGACGCCGACCCCGCGACCGGCGAACTGGTCGACCTGGACCGCAGGATGACGATCGTCCGCCTGGGCCAGGGCGTGGACAAGACGGGCAGGCTCGCGCCCGAGGCACTCGACCGCACCTTCGCGGCCTGCCGCGAGTACGCCGATGCCATCAAGTCCCACGGCGCGGAACGCCTCCGCTTCGTGGCGACGTCCGCTTCCCGCGACGCCGAGAACCGCGACGACTTCGTACGCGGCGTCCTGGACATCCTCGGCGTCGAGCCGGAGGTCATCAGCGGTGACCAGGAGGCCGAGTTCTCCTTCACGGGGGCGACGAAGGAGCTGGCGGGGAGCGACCACCTCGCCAAGCCCTATCTCGTCGTCGACATCGGCGGCGGCTCCACGGAGTTCGTCGTCGGCGACGACCACGTCCGTGCCGCCCGCTCCGTCGACATCGGCTGCGTGCGCCTCACGGAGCGGCACATCCGCACCGACCCGCCCGCGCCCGCCGAACTCGACGCCGTCCGCGCCGACATCGAGGCCGCGCTCGACCTCGCCGAGCAGACGGTGCCGATCCGTGAGGCGGGCACCCTGGTGGGGCTCGCGGGGTCCGTGACGACAGTGGCCGCCATCGCGCTCGGCCTCGACGCGTACGACTCCGCGGCGATCCACCACTCCCGGATCTCCTACGAACAGGTCAGCGAGATCGTCGGACGCCTGGCGCGGTCCACGCACGACGAGCGCGCCGCGATCCCGGTGATGCACCCGGGGCGCGTGGACGTCATCGTGTCGGGCGCGCTCGTACTCCTGTCGATCATGGATCGGACCGGGGCCCGGGAGGTCGTCGTCAGCGAGCACGACATCCTCGACGGCATCGGCTGGTCGATCGCCTGAGCGCGTCAAACAGCGTCTGAGCGGCTGTTGAGGGGCTCGAAGGGCCCGGCGGCGACATGCCGTCGGGAAACTTCGTGAAGTTCTTCACAAGGAAATCGGCTCGGTTGGACGATGTTCAGGGGTTCTGGACCCCTAAAAGTGATCCCAGAGCGCCCCGCGACCCATGACAGTGAAGGTTCGTGAGGGTGTCCGGGGCGTGGACGGGTCGGGTGGTCCACTGCGCCCGGGAGGCCAGAGCGGCAGCTCACAAGGGGTGCACAACGTCTCGGGTAGGCGCGTGGTTCCCCTGGGGCGCTATGGCCTGCGTCACGTGGGCGGCGAAGTGTAGCAGAGGGTGTACCCATGCTTGTGAAGGGGCGCACGAGCGACCCCCGTCGGGCAGGTGGATACTCGATGGCATGAGCACCACGGAGCGTCCCAGGATCCTCGTAGTAGGCGGTGGGTACGTAGGCCTGTACGCAGCTCGGCGCATCCTCAAGAAGATGCGCTACGGAGAGGCGACCGTCACGGTCGTCGACCCCCGGTCGTACATGACCTACCAGCCCTTCCTCCCCGAAGCCGCAGCCGGCAGCATTTCGCCTCGGCATGTCGTCGTCCCGCTGCGACGCGTGCTGCCCAAGGCGGAAGTTCTGACCGGCCGGGTCACCACCATCGACCAGGACCGCAAGGTCGCGACGATCGCCCCCCTCGTGGGCGAGGCGTACGAGCTGCCTTTCGACTACCTGGTCATCGCGATGGGCGCGGTCTCCCGCACCTTCCCGATCCCCGGCCTCGCCGAGCAGGGCATCGGCATGAAGGGCATCGAGGAGGCCATCGGCCTGCGCAACCACGTCCTCGAGCAGCTGGACAAGGCTGACTCCACGACGGACGAGGACGTCCGCCGCAAGGCGCTGACCTTCGTCTTCGTCGGCGGTGGCTTCGCGGGTGCGGAGACCATCGGTGAGGTCGAGGACATGGCCCGCGACGCGGCCAAGTACTACAACAACGTGAAGCGCGAGGACATGCGCTTCGTGCTCGTCGACGTCGCGGACAAGATCCTCCCCGAGGTCGGCCCGAAGCTCGGCCAGTACGGCAAGGAGCACCTCGAGGGCCGCGGTGTCGAGGTCTACCTCAAGACCGGCATGGACTCCTGCGTGGACGGCCACGTGGTGCTCAACAACGGCCTCGAGGTCGACTCCAGCACCATCGTGTGGACCGCAGGCGTCAAGCCGAACCCGGCGCTCGCCCGCTTCGGTCTGCCGCTCGGCCCCCGTGGCCACGTCGACACCCAGACGACCCTCCAGGTCCAGGGCACCGACTACATCTGGGCCGCGGGCGACAACGCCCAGGTGCCGGACATGGTCGGCCGCAAGGCCGGCAACGAGAACGCCTGGTGCCCGCCGAACGCCCAGCACGCGCTGCGTCAGGCCAAGGTCCTCGGCGACAACGTGATCTCCGGCATGCGGGGCTTCCCGCAGAAGGAGTACAGCCACGCCAACAAGGGTGCGGTCGCCGGTCTCGGCCTGCACAAGGGCGTCGCGATGATCGTCATGGGCAAGGTGAAGATCAAGCTCAAGGGCCGTCTGGCCTGGTACATGCACCGCGCGTACCACGGCATGGCGATGCCGACGTTCAACCGCAAGATCCGCGTCTTCGCCGACTGGACGCTCGCGGTGTTCCTCAAGCGTGAGGTCGTCTCGCTGGGCGCCATGGAGACTCCTCGCGAGGAGTTCTACGAGGCCGCCAAGCCCGCGCCGAAGCCCGCCGCGGCCAAGGCCGAGCCGGTCGCCGCCGGGTCCGAGGAGAAGGCCAAGGCCTCCTGACCTCCGGTCGCTGAACAGACCCGAAGGGGCCGCCCGCCATCCGTGGTGCGGGCGGCCCCTTCGGGTTTTCCGGGGCTCTTTACATGGCGTCTACATGTATTTTGCCGATCCGTGACGCTGCAACGGGACTGCGGGAGCGCCCGGTTGGTGTTTACGTGGTGTTGAACCTATCCGGGATATCCCGAATCACGGAGGTGTGCACCATGCCAGACGCCGCACTGCGGCTGAAGAGCCTTGCCGAACAACTGCTGGGGGCCCCGCTCCCCGTACGTATTCGTGCCTGGGACGGCTCGGAAGCAGGCCCGCCGGGTGGTCCGACCCTCGTCGTGCGCAACCGCCGTGCCCTGCGCCGTCTCATGTGGAAGCCGGGCGAACTGGGTCTGGCCCGCGCCTGGGTGGCCGGGGACCTGGACGTCGAGGGCGACCTGTATGCCGCGCTCGACGAGCTTGCCGAGTTCATCTGGGAGCGCGACGAGGATGCCAAGGGCCTCAGGGAGTCCCTGCGCGACCCGGAGTTCCGCGCCGCCGCCCGCACCCTGGTCGGCTTCGCCGCGCCGTTCCTGCCGCCTTCCCCGCCGCCGGAGGAGATGCGCAGACGCCGTACCCTCCACCTGCACACCAAGGGCAGCGACCGGCAGGCCATCAGCCACCACTACGACGTCGGCAACGACTTCTACGAGCTGGTGCTCGGCCCCTCGATGGTCTACTCGTGCGCATACTGGGGGGCCGATGAAGAGGCACCCTCCACCCTCGAAACCGCCCAGCGCGACAAGCTGGAGCTCATCGCCCGCAAGCTCGACCTGAAGCCCGGCATGCGGCTGCTCGACGTCGGCTGCGGCTGGGGCTCCATGGCGATCCACGCGGCGCGCGAGCACGGCGTCACCGTCGTGGGCGTCACGCTCTCCCAGGAGCAGGCCGCGTACGGCAGGAAGCGCATCGCGGAGGAGGGTCTGATGGACCGGATCGAGATCCGCGTCCAGGACTACCGCGACGTGCGTGACGGTCCGTACGACGCGATCTCCTCCATCGGTATGGCCGAACACGTCGGCGCCGAGCGGTACTTGGAGTACGCGCACGACCTGCACGCCCTACTCAAGCCGGGCGGGCGGCTCCTCAACCACCAGATCGCGCGCCGGCCGCAGGCCGACGAGTCGACGTACGAGGTGGACGCCTTCATCGACGCCTATGTCTTCCCCGGCGGCGAGCTCGCTCCCGTGGGGTCCACCGTCGGGCTCCTGGAGCGCGCCGGTTTCGAGGTGCGCGACGTGGAGGCGATCCGGGAGCACTACGCCCTCACGCTGCGCCGCTGGGTCGCCAACCTGGAGGCCCACTGGAAGGAGGGCCAGCGGCTCACGTCGCCGGGCCGCGCCCGCATCTGGCGCCTCTACATGGCGGCGTCCGCGCTCGCCTTCGAGCGCAACCACATCGGCGTCAACCAGGTCCTGGCGGTGAAGACCCCGGAGGTCGGCACCTCCGGGATGCCGCTGCGGGCCCGCGACTGGCGGTAGGCGGGACAGGAGGCGGGGCAGTAGGCAGCACACGAGTGGGGCCCCGGACGGCTTGTGCGTCCGGGGCCCCGATGTGCGTACCGCCAGGTGCTACTCGCTCTTGATCGCCATCAGCGGGTTCAGCTTGGCCGCGCTGCGGGCCGGCCACATCGCCGCGAGGACGCCGACCAGGCCCGCGATGCAGAGGAAGACCGCGATACGGCCGAGCGGGATCTCCATGCTGTACGTCTTCACCGAGCCGGCGATGCTGTTGCCCGCGACCCAGCCCATGAACAGGCCGAGGCCGATGCCGAGCACCGCGCCGAACAGGGAGATGATGACCGCCTCAAGGCGCACCATCTGCTTGACCTTCGCGCGGTCGAGGCCGATGGCCCGCAACATGCCGATCTCGTGCTTCCGCTCGAAGACCGACATGGCCAGGGTGTTGATGACACCGAGCACCGCGATCAGGATGGCCATCGCCAGGAGGCCGTAGAGCATGTTCAGCATCATGTTGATCGCGCCACCGATCTCGTTGCTGATCGCGTCCTTGTCCTGGATCTTCAGGGCCGGGTTGTCGCCGAGGGCCTTGACGATGGAGTCCTCGGCCTTGTCGGAGGTGCCGCCCTCCATCTTCACCAGGACCTGCTGGTCGGTGATCTTGGACATGTGCGGGTCGACCACGGCGAGCGGCGTGAACAGACCGTCGATCATCTCGTTCTGCTCGTAGATGCCGGCGATCTTCAGCTTGGCCGTCTTGTCGTCGTCGAACTTCACCGGGACGGTGTCGCCCGTCTTGAGGCCCTTCTTGTCCGCGGTCTTCTTGTCCACCAGCGTGGAGTCGCCCTTCAGACCCGCGAGCGAGCCACTGGTGAAGTCCAGGCTCACCAGCTTGCCGAAGGCCTTCTCGTCGACGCCGGAGACCTGGCTGTACGAGCCGTCCACCTCGCCGTAGGCCGTGCGCAGCGGGCTGCTCGCCTCGACGTCGGGGAGCTTGTCCAGCTTCTCGCGGACCTCGGGGGTCAGCGCCTGGTAGTTCGCCATGGAGACGGTGTAGTCGGCCTTCAGGGAGCCCGCGGCCATCTTGTTGATGGCGCTGCCCATGGAGGTCGCGACCACGGTCATCGCCGTGATGAGGGTCAGGCCGATCATCAGCGCCGCGGCGGTGGAGGCCGTGCGGCGCGGGTTGCGCACCGAGTTGAGCCGGGACAGCTTGCCCGGGACGCCGAACGGCTTCAGGAGCGGGGCCGAGGCGGCGATGAAGGGGCGCGACAGGAGCGGTGTGAGGACGATGACGCCGACGAGGATGGTCGCGGCGCCGGCGGACATCACGTAGTTGTCGTCCATGAACATCATGACCGTGCCGACGGCGACGATGATCGAGCCGATGGTGTTGCGGACGACGAGGCCACGCGTGGTCGGCGTCGCGTGGACGCTGTTCATCGCGGCGACCGGCGGGATCTTCGCGGCGCGGCGGCCCGGCAGCCAGGCGGCCAGCATGGTCACGACCACGCCGATGATCAGGGCGACGACGATCGTGGTCGGGGCGATGACGAGCGGCCCGTCGGGCAGCGAGGCGCCCGCGGAGTTCATCAGGGACTCCAGGCCCACGGCCACGCCGATGCCGAGCGCGAAGCCGGTCACGGCGGCCACCAGGCCCACCAGGAACGCCTCGATGAGCACGGAGCGCGTCACCTGACGGCGCGAGGCGCCGACGGCCCGCATCAGGGCCAGTTCCTTGGTGCGCTGGGCGACCAGCATGGTGAAGGTGTTGGCGATGATGAAGATGCCGACGAAGAGCGCGATACCCGCGAAGATCAGCAGGACCTGGCTCATCGAGCTGGTGCTCTGCTCGATCATCCTCTCCTGGTCGTCGGAGAGCTGGGCGCCGGTGACGGCGTCCGTGTCCTTCGGCAGGATCTTCTCGACGGAGCTCTTCAGCGCCGTGTCGGAGGTGCCCGCGGCGGCCTTCACGTCGATCTCGTCGTACTCGGTCTTGCCGAGGACGGTGCGCGCGGTGTCGTCGTCGAACACGACCAGGCTGCCGCCCGCGAGGACGCTGCCGTCCTCGGTGTCGAAGACGCCGCTGATCTTCGCCTTCTTCACGGGGCCGTCGGTGGAGTAGCGGACCGTGTCGCCGACCTTGTAGCCGGTGCGCTCGGCGGTGCGGGAGTCGAGCGCGAGGTCACCGGCGGACTTCGGGGCGGCGCCCTTGGTGAAGTCGTAGCGCGGGTCCTTGCCGCCCTTGCCCGGGAAGTAGTTGGCGCCGGTGGTGCCCCACTCGCCGCCGACCAGCTTGCCGTCCTTGTCGGCGAGCGCGGTGAACCCGGAGACGGTCCCTATCGCCGAGTCGGCGCCGGGCAGGCTCTGCGTCTTCTTCAGGAAGGCGTCGGTCAGGCGCGGCGGCTTCTTGGCCTCACCGCTGTCCTCGCCGCTGTAGGAGGAGCCGTCGCCCTGGATGGCGACGGAGACGTGGCCGAAGCTCTTCGCCGACTTGTTCTTGTAGGCGTTGCCGAAGGTGTCGGTGAAGACCAGGGTGCCGGAGACGAAGGCGACGCCGAGCATGACGGCGAGCACGGTCATCAACAGCCTGGCCTTGTGCGCGAGCACGTTGCGCAGGGCGGAACGGAACATGGGTGTGAGTCCTGGTGGAAGAGAGGGTGGGGCCCGAGGTGGCGCCCCCGAAGGGGCGCGGGGAACTGCGCGACCAGCCACGACGTACTCGCAGGCAGCGCCTACGAACGTCGCACGGCGCTTAGCTGGTCCGTCCCTTGGCGTCGAAGTCCTTCATCCGGTCAAGGACACCGTCGGCCGTCGGCGAGAGCATCTCGTCGACGATCCGCCCGTCGGCCAGGAAGATCACGCGATCCGCGTACGCCGCCGCCACCGGGTCATGCGTGACCATGACGACCGTCTGCCCCAGCTCCCGTACGGAGTTACGCAGGAACCCGAGGACCTCCGCGCCCGAGCGCGAGTCCAGGTTTCCGGTCGGCTCGTCGCCGAAGATGATGTCGGGCTGCGAGGCCAGCGCGCGGGCCACGGCGACGCGCTGCTGCTGGCCGCCGGAGAGCTCGGTGGGCCGGTGGCTCAGCCGCCCGGCCAGGCCGACCATGGAGATGACCTGCTCCAGCCACTGCTTGTCGGGCTTGCGGCCCGCGATGTCCATCGGCAGCGTGATGTTCTCCAGGGCCGTCAGCGTCGGAAGGAGGTTGAAGGCCTGGAAGATGAAGCCGATCTTGTCCCGGCGGAGCTTGGTGAGCTGCTTGTCCTTGAGGGTGGACAGCTCGGTCTCGCCGATCCGCACGGAGCCCCCGCTGAAGCTGTCGAGCCCCGCGACGCAGTGCATCAGGGTCGACTTGCCGGAGCCGGAGGGGCCCATGATCGCGGTGAACTCGCCCTGCCGGAAGTCGACGGAGACATGGTCCAGGGCGACCACCTGGGTCTCGCCCTGGCCGTACACCTTGGAAAGGTCCGTGGCGCGCGCGGCCACTGCGGTGCTGCGGGCGGCGAAGGGAGTGGTGGTCACGGGGTGGTGCTCCTGTCGGGACGACGAGTGGGGACGTACTCCATAGTCCTTGTGGATCCGCGCCGCGTAGTCAGCCGTTGTTCTGGTTCCGGGGGCCCTCTGCAGTCGGACCCCGGGCGCCGGTGTCATACCTGGGGATGACACCGACCCCTGAGACGGGTACCACCCGCCAGTGACCCGCGGACGTTCCCGCGGCAGCCAATTTCCGTCATTCCGTACCGGAGGCCGCACAGCGGTGGAAGGGCCTGCGGCATGTACCGATGGGCTGTACCGGGGGCTGATGCACCCTCAGACGTCAATAAAATAAGACAACATCGGGCTGTTGTTCCGCTGTTCGGGGGACGCCTCCCGATAGGGTCGAATCACTTGATGCGGAGCCCATGGCCTGCCCGGATGGTGGAATGCAGACACGGCGAGCTTAAACCTCGCTGCCCCTAGCGGGGCGTGCCGGTTCAAGTCCGGCTCCGGGCACCTTCACTGCCCCCTTGTGGGGCACTTGCGGGCGGTTCGTGACCGCCCCGTCCGTCCGCTCGCTCCAAGATCATCCAGGACCCCAGGCTGAAGATCAGCCGGATCTGACCGGTTCGGCTGTTCGGTATTCAACCATGGGGGTGTGGGTCTGATGGCACGTCATTTCAAGCGCCTCGCAACGGTGTTGCCCACCGGGTCGCCGGCCGTCGCGGGAGTCCTCGTCACCGGGCAGCTCACAGCGCGTCGACGGCGCTCACCTTCCAGCCGTCCGTCGTACGCGTGAGGGTCATCCGGACCCGGTTCAGATCCACGCGCGAGCCGGAGACCTGAGTGCTCTTGGTGACCTGGTTGACGAAGAGCACCACAACGGCGCTGTCCGCCGACGCCGACGCCACCGAGGCCGCCGGGGCACCGCCGTCGGGCGGCGTGACCACGGAGGCCTTCACCACCCCCTTGTACTTCTTCGCGGTCGGCGCGACCACCGCCTTGGTCGTCCTGCCGTACTCCTCGCGGAAGGAGCCCGTGAGCCGGTCGCGCGCCGCGGCGAAATCCCGGTCCAGATGCCGGTGGTCGTACGACAGGACGAGGGGCGCCGCCTTCTGCGCGGCCGCGAGGGCCTGCGCCCGCGCCGCCTCGACCTGGCGGCCGTCCCGGTACTGCCACCCGAGCACCGCGACCGCGACGAGGCCCGCCACGGTCAGCAGGGCAAGGACGGCGCTCAGCCGTGCGCGCCGGCGCCCGCGGGGCGGGTCCTCCTGGTCCTCCGATTGGTCCTCCGAGGCTTCCGGGTCCGCCCCGGGAGCGGACTCCGCCTGCGTGAGCAGTACCTCCCCGACCACCTTCTCGACGGGCGGCAGCCCCGTCAGGTCGTTGACCAGATCCTCGGGTACGCCGTCGAGTGCGTC
>NZ_BAAAUG010000083.1:0-12833 GCF_039533825.1 Streptomyces rectiviolaceus | reverse complement strand
GCGGGTGACGCCGCTGGGTGCGCTGGTCCGCGTACTCCTCGGCCATCCGCCCCGTCGGCCGGTCCTGGTCCTGCCGCGGCGCGGGCGGCCGCGGTCAGGGAGCGCCGGCCCGGTGAGCCGGGTCCGGTGCCGCGGCCTCGGGTACTGGTGTTCGCCACGGTGTTTCTCCTTACGTGTACGGGGTGGTGCGGTCAGCCGACGAACTCGACGCCGGACGTCAGCCAGCGGCCGTTCTTGAGCTCCAGGTCCAGCTGCAGCCGGTAGGTGCGGGCCTGGCCGTCGGGGGCGGCGGTGTTGGTCACCTTGCTGTCGGCGACCACCAGGACACGGGCGGAGTCCTCGTCGGCCCGGGTGATGCCCGCTTCGAGGACCTGTCCCTTGGAGACCGACTTGTTCTTGGCGACCAGCTTCGTCAGCTGCGCGGTCTGCGCCGTGAACTGCTTCTTGAAGTCACCGGTCGCGCCCTTGAGCACGTTCTCGCTGTCCCGCCCGTAGTGCCGGTAGTCGAGCGAGGTGAAGTTCAGGGCCGACTGCCTGGCCGCGGCCAGGATGTCCTGGTGCCGCTGCTCCGTCGCGCGCTGCTCGTACACCTGGAAGCCGAGCCAGAGGGCGAGCGCCGACGTCCCGGCGGTGGCCACGGCGAGTCCCGCGGCCATGGCACGGCCGCCGCGGGCGGCGCCCGCGAGCCTGGCGCCGAGGCGGCGCAGCACCCGTACGGGGCGGGAGATCAGGCCCCCGGCCGTGAGGGAGATCAGACCCCCGCTCATGCCATCGGTCCTACGAGCAGCCATTGCCACGAGTCCTTTCCGAAAGCGTTCTGTTCGCCGCCCGTCGAGCCGATCTCGACGGGCGTTCCGTCCGGTCCGACGGCGGTGCCGGTGTCCGGGTCGTACGGGGTGACGTGCGCCGCCCGGTCCGCCCCGCCGGAGCGGGCCGAGGCGCCGGGGGCGTTCTGCGCGCCGCGCACCGAGGTGTCGCCGCCGCGTGGCGCCGTGCAGCGTGCGCCGGTGTTGGCCGGGCGGTCGCCGGTGTCCGTGGGGTCGCGCCGCCGGGTGTCGTACCCCTGGCGGCAGGGCGCCGGTTCGTCCTTGCCCGCGACCATGCCGAAGTGCGTGGTGCCGTCGCCCGGCACCACCGTGTAGCTGCCCGCGACGGTCAGGGGGAAGGTGACCAGGGCCTGTTCCACCCCGGGCAGCCGTGCCACCGTGATCTGGCCGCCGCTGATCAGATTCCCGAGGAGGATCGGCAGCTGGGTCTTGTTCGCCTTGAGCAGCGAGTCCACCTCGTGCGCGGCGGGCGCGCTCGACCCGATCAGCTTGCGGATGTCCCCGTCGCTGGACTTGAGTTCCGCGGTGAGGGCCGCCAGGTCCTTGGAGAACGACTTGATCGACGAGCCCTGCTCCGACTGGGTCTTGAGGACCTTGCGCGAGTCCTCGATCAGCCTGATCGTCTCGGGGAGCGAGTCGGAGGCCGACTCGACCAGCTCATTGCCCGAGTTCACCAGGCGGCTCAGGTGCGGTCCCGTCCCCTTGAAGGCCTTGCCCAGTTCGTCGACCGTGACCCGCAGATCCTTCTTGCCGACGGAGTTGACCAGGCGGTCCACGCTGAGGACGAGCTCCGTGCTCGCCAGCGGCACCCGGGTGTCGCCGCGGGCGATCGTGCTGCCCTCCTTGAGCAGCGGCCCGGAGCCGGTGCGCGGCTGCAGATCGACGTACTGCTCACCGACCGCCGAACGGTGCGCCACCACGGCGAGCGTGTCCGCCGGAATCCGCGCGCCGTCCTCGATGTCGAGCGCCACCGACACCCCTCCCGCGTCGGCGAGTTCGAGCTGCCCGACCCGGCCCACGGGCACCCCGCGATAGGTGACCTCGGCCCCCTGGAAGATGCCCCCGGACTCGGCGAACTCGGCGCGCACGGTGTACCCGCGGTCGAGCAGGGCGTCGGGGATGCCGGTGTACTGCGCGCCGACGTAACTCACGCCCACGGCGGTGACGGTGGCGAACGCGAGCAGTTGGATCTTGACCGTACGTGTGATCACGGGGAGACCCCCCTCAGCAGAAGCTCGGCAAGCGCGAGGTTGATCCCGGGCGCAGGGCCCTCGCTGTTCCCGTTCCCGTCCCCGTTCCCGTACGCGGCGTACTGGCCGGTGCACACCGGCGGGCACAGCTGCCCGCCGTCGCCACCCGGGTCCGCCGGGTCGTCGGGGGCATCCGGCAGCTTCGGATCGTCGGGCAGCTCGGGGATCTCGGGGGCGTCCGGAACGCCGGGGGCGTCCGGCAGCTTCGGTGGTTTCGGCGCCTTGGGCAGCCGCGGCTCGTCCGAGCCGTCCGGCTTCTCGGGGGCGTCGGCGAGATTGCCGTAGATGCTGTCCAGATCGAGATCAGCGGTGATCTTGAGGTTGACGTAGTCGCCCTTGATGGCGCCGGTGACGCCGCGCGGGAAGGGATAAGTCGTCAGGAGCTCAAGGGAGTTCGGCAGATCGTCGCCCGCCTTGTTCAACTGCTCCAGGGTCGGCCGCAGATGCTTCAGATTGGCGATCACGTCGGAGCGTGAGGCGTTGACCACCTTGGTGCCCGCCTTGCCCAGCTTCGACAGCGACGTGAGCATCTTCGTCAGGTCGCGTCGCTGGTCGGCGAGCACCTTGAGGGCGGGCGGCACGGTGTCCACGGCATCGCCGATCGTCTTCTTCTCCTTCTTGAGGCGCTTGGCGAGGCGGTCGACGCCCTTGAGCGCCCGCACGATCTCCTTGCGCTGGCCGTCGAGACCGCCGACGAACTTGTTCAGCTCCTTCAGCAGCGACTTGACCCGGTTCTCGCGGCCGGACAGGGCCTTGTTGAGCTCGGTGGTGATCGTCTTGAGCTGGGCCACGCCGCCGCCGTTGAGCAGCGCCGACAGCGCGGAGAGCACTTCCTCGATCTCCGGGTTGCGGCCGCTGCGGGACAGCGGAATCCGCGCACCGTCCTTGAGCCTGCCGACGGGGGCGCTGTCCGGCGGTGCGGACAGGGCCACGTATTTCTCGCCGAGCATGCTGGTCTGCCGCAGACCGGCGAACGCGTTGCCGGGCAGCTTCACCGAACCGGCGACCCGCAGCCGTACCTTGGCGTGCCAGCCGTCGAGTTCCACCTTCTCGACCGAGCCCACGGTGACGTTGTTGACCTTCACGGCCGACTGCGGCACCAGGTCGAGTACGTCCCGGAACTCGACCGTGACCCGGTAGGCGCCCGCGTCCTTGGCGGCGCCGCCGGGCAGTTCGACGTCGTACAGACCGTTGAACTCACAGCCGGCCAGGAGCAGTGAACCGATCGCGGCCCAGGCGGCCGTCCCGCCCTTGCGTCGCAGCGCGCTCATGCCGCCTCCAGGATTCCGCCGAGGGTCTTGTCGCTCGGCTTGGCGCCATTCGCGCCCGAAACCCCTTGCGGCTGCGACAACTTGGGCAGCGAGTCGAAGAGTTTCCGCAGGTCCTTGCACTCCGCGGCCTGCTTCTCGCCGGTGGTGCCGAGCAGCGAGCAGAGCAGCGCGGCCGGGTCCTGTGCCTGTTCGGCGTTGTTGCGGGTGTCGAGGGTGCCCGAGCCCGGGTTGTAGGCGTTCTGCAGGTTCGAAAGGCCGGTCGGCGTGGTCTCCAGGATCTCGGCGAGGGCCTTCTTCTGGGTGACGAGCACCTTGGTGACCTTGCTGAGCCCCTTCACATTGGAGGTCAGCGACTTCTTGTTCTTCTTGACGAACTGCTGCACATCGCCGAGCGCGGTGCCCAGGTGCTTCAGCGCGGCCGCCAGGTCCTTGCGCTCTCCGGCGAGCTGCCCTGCCACCTTGGCGAGGCTGGTGTTGAACGACCGCACGCTCTTGTCGTCCTTGGCGAGCATGGCCGTGAACACCTGAAGGTTCCGTACGGTGCCGAACAGGTCGCCCCGGCCGTCGGAGAGGGTGGTGACGGCCGTGGAGAGATCCTCCACGGTCTGATGCAGGTTCCCGCCCTGCCCTTCGAGGTTGTCCGCACTGACCCCGAGCAGCCGGGACAGCGAGCCCTTCTTGTTGGCGCCGCGCGGGCCGAGCGCCTCCGACGTGGTGTGCAGACTGTCGAAGACACGGTCCAGCTCGACCGGTACGGCGGTACGGCTCTGCGGGATGACGGCGCCGTCCCGCATCGCCGGGCCCTTCCTGTACACCGGAAGGAGCTGGAGATAACGGTCGCTGACCACCGAGGAGTTGATGATCGCGGCCTTGGCTTCGGCGGGCACCTTGCGCTCACTGTCGTACTCAAGAGTCACCCGCACCCGCTCGCCCTCCGGGGTGATCTCCTTGACCTCGCCGATCCGGACGCCGAGCACCCGGACGTCCGAACCCGGGTAGATGCCGACGGTGCGCGGGAAGTACGCGGTGACGCGCACCGGTTCATCGCGCGGCCACAGCGCCACGGTGAGGGCGGCCACCACGGCCAGGGCGGTCGCCAGGGCCGTCCGCCGCAGGAGTCGTGCGTGCTTGCTCATCGCTTGTCTCCCGTCCGCGGGACCACCGGAGCGGCGACCAGGTTCTGGATATAGCTGTCGAACCAGCGGCCGTTGCCGAGGGTGTTGGTGAAGAGCCGTACATAGGGCGCGAGCAACTGGACGCTGCGATCGAGGCTGGAGTAGTTGCGCTCCAGCATCGACACCACTGTGTTCAGGCCCTTGAGCGCCGGGCCGATCTCCTTGCGGTTGTCCGCCACCAGGCCCGAGAGTTCGATGCCGAGCGTGGCCGAGCTCTTGAGCAGGGTGTGGATGGCCTTGCGGCGCTTGGCGATCTCGGTGAGCAGTTTGTCGGCGTCCTTGACCAAGGTGGAGAACTCGTCGGAGCGGTCGGCGAGCACCTTGGTGACGCCGTTGGCGTGGTCGAGGAGTTCGCGCAGCTCCTTGTCGCGCGACGCGACCGTGCGGGAGATCTTCGACAGGCCCTTGATGGACGCCTTCACCTCGGCGGGAGAGTCCTCGAAGGTGGAGGAGATGGTGTCCATGGCCTTGGCGAGCTCGTCGGTGTCGACCTTCTCCGTGGTGGTGGTCAGATCGCTGAACGCGGTCACGACGTCGTACGCGGGTGTCGTCCGGGACACCGGGATCTCGGCGCCCGGCTTCAACTGCCCGGGCCCCTCGGGCTCCAGGGCCAGGTACTTCGAGCCCAGAATCGTCTTGATCCGGATGGACGCGCCGGTCCTGGTGCCGAACTTCGGCTCGCCCTTGACCTGGAAGGTGACCTTCACATGGTCGCCGTCCAGGTCGACCTCGTCGATCTTGCCGACCTTCACCCCGGCGATCCGTACCTCGTCGCCCGGCTTGAGCCCACCCGCCTCCGAGAAGGCCACGCTGTACGTCTCGCCGTTGCCGATCAGCGGCAGGCTTTCGGCGTTGAACGCGGCGGCGGTCAGGAGGCCGAGGGCGGTGAGACCCACGACACCGATCGTCACCGGGTTCCGCTCCCGGAAGGGCGTCATCCGCCCACGCCTCCGCGGCCGTTGCGGGAAGAGCCGCGGAATGCGCGGCACACGCAGCCTCATCCGCCACACCTCGCCCGTGCCACATGCAGCTCGGGAGTGAGCACCTCCTTGGTCTTCGGCAGCACGATCCGGCCGTCGAAGTCACAGAGGTAGAAGTTGAACCAGGAGCCGTAGGACGCGGTCCCGGTCAGCTTGTTGAGCTTGTTCGGCAGCCGCTTCAGCACGCCCTCCACGGTTTTCTCGTTGTCGTTCAGCGTTCCGGTGAGCTCGCCGAGCTCCTTGATGTCGTCCTTCAGCGGGGGCCGTGCCTCCCCGATCAGGCCCGAGGTGGCCTCGGTCAGCTGCCCGATGTTCACCAGCGACTTGCCGATCGGCTTCCGGTCCGCGGACAGTCCGGAGACAAGCCGCCGCAACTGCTTGAGCAGCGAGGAGAAGCGGCCGCCGCGCTTGTCCAGGGTCGTGAGCACCTCGTTGAGGTTGCCGATCACGGAGCCGATGAGCTTGTCGCGGCCCGCCAGCGTCGTGGTGAGCGACGCCGTGTGGGCAAGCAGGCTGTTGACCGTGCCGCCCTCGCCCTGCAGCGTCTTGATGATCTCGGTGGCGAGCTGGTTCACGTCCTTGGGGCTCAGCGCGGCGAACAGCGGCTTGAACCCGGCGAGCAGCGCGTTCAGATCGAGCGCGGGCTGCGTCCGGGACAGCGGGATCCGGCCGCCGGGCCGCAGCGGTGTGCTGCCGCCCGCGCCCTCCGTCAGCGCGATGTAGCGCTGCCCGACCAGGCTCCGGTAGCGGATGACGGCGCCGGTGCTGGTGAACAGCGGGCGGTCCTCGGTGACGGTGAAGGTGACCTCGGCCCGGGTCCTGTCCTTGATCCGGATGCCGTCGACCTCGCCGACCCGCACCCCGGCGACCCTGATGTCGTCGCCCTCCTCCAGGCTCGTGACATCGCTGAACACCGCGCGGTAGGTGTGCTCCGGGGTGAAGGAGATATTGACGATGGTGGCCGCGAGCAGCGCCGTCGCCACCACCGTCACCAGCGCGAACAGCAGGAACTTCACCAAAGGCGCCGCGGTGTCCGTGGCTCGTGCCGCCTTCATGCGACGCTCACCGCCGTTCCGCGCGCCATCGGGCCGAAGAGGAGCGTCGCGACCGGGGGCACCTGGTCCGCCGACACCCCGAGCACCGGGGCCACGAGGGAGCCGACGGCCCGCTGTTCGGCCGTGGTCGAGGACATCTTGGGCGTGCCGGAAGGACCACCGACCTTGTTGGGCTTCGTACCGTCGTTGAGCTGGTCGTCCCCCGCGGGCACCCGGGGATGGGGCAGACCACGGCAGTTGGGGCCCGAGCGGTCCGCGTACCGCGGTTCCTCGCCGGGCTCGTACGCGGGCTGCGGGTGGACGAATTCGAGGGTGATACGCATCTTTCCGCCTCGATAGGTCTCTTCGGAAGCCTTGTCCTGCCGCACCAGGCCCTCAAGGAGACAGGGGTACTGGGGCGCATAGCGGGCGAACAGCGCAAGGGTCGGGCGGGAGACCCGGCCGAGGGTGATCAGGCGCTCGCCGTTGTCGTCGAGGAACTCCTCGCCGGTGGCGGCCGCGGTGGCGGTCGCGGTGAGGGCGGCGGCCAGTTGGCCCTGCTTCTCCACGAGGGTGCGGCTGGTGGTGACGGAGTTCCGCAGGATCTTCAGCAGGTCGGGCGCCGCGTCGGCGTACACCTCGGCGACGTCGGCGAAGCGCGTGATGTCCTCCTTCAGGGACGGCAGATGCGGGTTGAGGCGGCGCAGATAGCGCTCGACGCGGGTGAGGTTGGCGCCGATCCGGTCGCCGCGTCCGTCGAGCGCGGTGGCGAACGCGGAGAGCGTCGCGTTGAGATCGGCGGGCCGCACGGTGCGCAGGAGCGGCAGCAGATCGTTCATCAGCTGCTGCACCTCGATGCCGACCGTGGTGCGGTCCTGCGTGATGACGTCACCCGCGCGGATGTGCCGGTCTGCGGGCTCACGGGGCTCCACAAGCTCGACGTACTTCTCGCCGAACAGCGTCTTGGGCAGCAGCCGCGCGTGCACATCGGACGGGATCCGGGCGATGTGCTCCGGCTTGAGTGCGATGCCGAGGGTCGCCTTCTCACCGTCGGCCCGCACCTCGCGGACCTCGCCGACCAGGAGGCCGCGCAGCTTGACGTCGGCCCGCGGCTCCAGCTGGTTGCCCAGGGTGTCGGCCTGCAGCGTGATCCGTACGACGGAGGTGAACACCTGCTGGTACACGGCGACGGAGAGGGCGAGCAGCAGCGCGATGACCGTGATGAACACGATGCCGTACAGCCGCAGCCTGGTGCCGCGCGAAGCGAGAGAGATCGGAGTCCTCATCTGCCTACCCCGCTATTCGTACGGTCGTGACGGCGCCCCAGATCGCGAGGCTGAGGAAGAAGTCCAGGACGTTGATGGCGACGATGGAGGTGCGCACGGCACGGCCGACCGCGACGCCGACCCCGGCGGGACCGCCGCTCGCGTAGTAGCCGTAGTAGCAGTGCACCAGGATGATCACGACGGCGAAGACGATCACCTTGCCGAAGGACCAGAGCACGTCCACCGGTGGCAGGTACTGCTGGAAGTAGTGGTCGTAGGTGCCCGCGGACTGCCCGTAGTAGCCGGTGGTGATGGTGCGCGCGGCGAAGTACGAGGACAGCAGGCCGACCACGTACAGCGGGATCACCGCGACGAAACCCGCGATCATCCGGGTGGTCACCAGGAACGGCAGCGAGGGGACGCCCATCACTTCGAGCGCGTCGGTCTCCTCGCTGATCCGCATCGCGCCAAGCTGCGCGGTGAACCCGGCCCCGACGGTCGCGGACAGGGCGAGGCCCGCCACCAGGGGCGCGATCTCCCGGGTGTTGAAGTACGCCGAGAGGAATGCCACGAAGTTGGAGGTGCCCAGCTGGTTGAGGGCGGCGTAGCCCTGAAGGCCGACCTCGGTGCCGGTGAAGAAGGACAGGAAGGCGATCACGCCGACCGTGCCGCCGATGACGGCGAGGGCGCCACGGCCGAAGCTCACCTCGGCGAGCAGGCGCAGGGTCTCCTTCTTGTAGCGGCGCAGGGTGCGGCCGGTCCAGGCCAGGGAGCGGCCGTAGAAGGCCAGTTGGCTGCCCAGCTCTTCGAGCGAGCGGAGCGGGCGGTCGAGAAGTCGCATCAACTACCCTCTCTGCGGGACGATTTGGAAGTACACGGCGGTCATCACGAAGTTCGTCACGAACAGCAACATGAAGGTGATGACCACGGCCTGGTTCACCGCGTCACCGACGCCCTTGGGACCGCCCTTGGCGGTGAGCCCCTTGTACGAGGCGACGATCGCGGCGATGGCGCCGAAGACCAGGGCCTTGAGCTCCGCCGCCCAGAGGTCGGACAGCTGGGCGAGCGTGGTGAACGAGGCCAGATAGGCGCCCGGAGTGCCGTTCTGCAGGACCACGTTGAAGAAATAGCCGCCGGCCACCCCGACCACCGAGACCAGGCCGTTGAGCAGCACCGCGACGACCATCGACGCGAGGACCCTGGGCACGACGAGGCGGTGGATCGGGTCGATGCCGAGGACCTGCATCGCGTCGATCTCCTCGCGGATCTTGCGCGCCCCGAGATCCGCGCAGATCGCGGTGCCGCCCGCCCCCGCGATCAGGAGCGCGGTGACGATCGGCGAGGCCTCCCTGAGCACCGCGAGCACCGAGGCGGCGCCCGAGAACGACTGCGCGCCCAGCTGCCGGGTCAGGCTGCCGATCTGCAGCGCGATGACCGCACCGAACGGAATGGAGACAAGCGCGGTGGGCAGGATCGTGACGCTCGCGATGAACCAGGCCTGCTGGATGAACTCCCGCACCTGGAACGGGCGTCGTGGCAATGTCCGCAGCACGTCCAGGCCCATCGCGAAGAGACTGCCCGAGTGCCGCAGCGCCCCCTTGGGCGACAGACTCATGCGCCACTCACCTCTTGAGCCTCATGCGTCTCTTGCGCCTCTCGCGCCTCCTCCTGCTCGGCGATCGCCTGCCAGCGGGGCGGGCGGTCGATGCCGGGCCCCGGAAGGAGCCGCGGGGTCATCTCGGCGATCCCCGCGCTGTCGGCCGCGCCGCCGTTGCCGAAGTGCACCGCCTCGCGCGCCATCGTGGCGGCGTCCTTCTCCTCGGCCATACCGATCGGCCCCTGCATCCGGCCGTTCAGGAACTGCCGTACGACTGGCTCGTCGCTGGTCAGGAGCTGCTTGCGGGGGCCGAACATCACCAGTTCACGGCGGAAGAGCAGCCCGATGTTGTCGGGGACCTGGCGGGCCGACGCGATGTCGTGCGTGACGATCAGGAAGGTCGCGTCGATCTGCGCGTTGAGGTCGACGATCAGCTGGTTGAGGTAGGCCACACGGACCGGATCGAGGCCCGAGTCGGGCTCGTCGAAGAGAATGATCTCCGGATCGAGCACCAGGGCCCGTGCCAGACCGGCCCGTTTGCGCATCCCGCCGGATATCTCGCCGGGCAGCTTGTCCTCGGCGCCGATCAGGCCGACCATGTCCATCTTCTCGAGCACGATCTTCCTGATCGCGCTCTCCTGCTTACGGGTGTGCTCGCGCAGCGGGAAGGCGATGTTGTCGTAGAGGTTCATCGACCCGAACAGGGCGCCGTCCTGGAACAGCACGCCGAAAAGCTTCCGTACCTCGTACAGGTCGTGCTCGCGCAGCTTGGTGATGTCCGTGCCCGCGATCCGGATCGACCCGCGCTCCGGCTTGAGCAGTCCGACGAGGCTCTTGAGGAAGACCGACTTGCCGGTGCCCGAGGGGCCCAGCATGACCGAGACCTCTCCGGCGGGCAGTGTCAGCGAGACGTTCTGCCAGATGACCTGGTCGCCGAAGGACTTGGTCAGCCCTTCCACGCAGATCTCGACACCCATCCGTTTCACCCTTCGCCGTGAGCAGCTCTGTCATCTGCTCTACGGGGAAGGGCGCCCCGTCCGTCGCGGAGAAACCGAAGTTTTTTCTACGGGGCCTGTGTGAGGCCGTCGACGGGCTGCTTCGGGGCCTTCGCGGAGGGGGACGGGGCCGCGGGTACGGACGCCTCTGGCGGATCGACCGGTATCTCGGGGACGTCGGGGGAGGGCACCGCGGGCAGTGTTTCCAGGGCCGGGAGCGGCACCTCGGGCAGGGACGGCAGCACGGGAGGCGACCCGTCGTCCTGCGCCGTGCCGGGGGTGGTCGTCGACGGGGCCTGGCGGGAGCGGGCCGAGGGCGGCGCCGCGCTCCCCGGGGTCCGTGCGTCATCGGCCCCATCGGAGACGGAAGAGACGGAGGAGACGGAAGGGGCGGGCCGTGCCGGTCCAGGCCGGTCCCCGTCGTGGATGCCCGGCAGGACGAACCCCGCCACGGCAAGGGACGCCGCCGTCACGGCCACGCCCACCACCTGCACGCTCCCGCCCGGACGCGGCCCGCGCCCGCACAGCCACAGGGCGAGACCGAGGGTGGCGGCGAGCGCCGTGCGCAGCGTGCGCCGGGCTCTGGCAAGCAGTGACTCGGCCGTCCGGTAGCTCAGGCCCATCTTCTTGGCGACCTGACCGACGTCCAGATCCTCGGACTTGAGCCAGATCGCCTCCGCCTGTCGCGCGGGCAGCTCCCCGCTCCGCGCGGCCAGCCACCGCGCCTCAGCCCGGTCGCACACCGCGTCGTCGACGGGCAGCTGGCCCGGCGCGACCAGTTTGGGGCTGCGGCGCACCTCGGCCTCGCGGCTGACCTGCCGGTACCGGTCGACACACAGGCGGATGGTCACCGTCGTCAGCCAGGCGCCGAGCCGCTCGTCGTCGAGCTGCGGATGCTCGGCGGCGCGCAGCATCGCCTCGTGTACGGCGTCCTCTGCGTCCTCGGCGCTCATGGATCTGCGGCGGGCCACCCGCAGCAGTTCCTCGCGGTGACTCCACGCGCGCTGCCACCGGTCGAGGTCCGCCTTATCGGCTGCCCCGCCTGAATGCGCAGGGTGCATGTCCGTCGCCATGAGGGCTCCTTCGCGCTCACCCGCCGGTTCCGTTCCCCCGGCGGGGACGCGACATTACCGTTCGGTATCCAGCGTTGTGCAGGGGGAGGCGCTCATCGATTCCGTACCGTTGCCGACCGGCTGATCGGCGTTTCGAGTCCTGCTCCGGGCACCTTCACCGCCCGTGTGCGGGAGCGCTCAGGGCATACGCACCGAGTTGAAGCGGGCCGCCGTGTGCAGATCGGTCTCGATCGCCGCCGCGGTCTCGCGCAGGACAGGCAGCAGGGCGTCGATCGTCTCGCCCAGCGGGGCCGTGCCCGCGTGCTGGGCCACGTTCAGGGCGGCGACCACGCGTCCTTCCGCGTCCTTCAGCGGTACGGCGACCGAGCGCAGGCCCTCCTCCAGCTCCTCGTCCGCGGTGGCGTAGCCCTCGGCGGCCGCGCGGTCGATGACGCGGTTCAGGTCCGCCGGGTCGGTGACGGTGCGTCGGGTGAGGGGCTTGGGCGGGGCCGCCTTCAGGAGCCGCGCGCGGTCCCGCTTCGGCAGCCCGGCCAGCAGGACGCGGCCCATGGCGGTGGGGTAGGCCGGGAAGCGCGTGCCGAGCGTGATGTAGACGCTCATGACGCGGACCGTCGCAGCCCGCGCCACATACAGGATGTCCGTGCCGTCGAGCACCGTCACCGACGCCGACTGGTGGACGCGGCCCGTCAGCCGGCGCAGATGCGGCTCGGCGATGTCGGCGAACCCGAGGCGGGAGAGGCGTGCGTAGCCGAGTTCCAGGACGCGGGGGAGCGGGCGGTAGAGGCGGCCGTCGTGCGCCGCGTACCCCTGAAGCTCCAGGGTGTGCAGGCAGCGGCGCGCGGTGGCCCGTGGCAGGCCGGTGGCCGCGGCGACAGCGGTGAGCGGGAGTCCGTCGCCGCGGGCCGGGCCCAGGGCGCGCAGGACGGTGAGGCCGCGGGCGAGCGACTGGAGGAAATCGGGGCCCAGTTCGGCCTTGGCGTCCGCGGTGTCCGGTCCCTGATCTGCCATCAGTTCGGCTTCCCCGTACGCCGCTTGGGCTGTCGGAAGCTCCTCGAGCAGCTCCGCCTCCTCCCGCAGCCGTGGCAGCACGAGCTCCGCGAGGCCCCGCGCCGTGTGTCTGCTGGTGTGGCTCACCGCGGACAGGGCGTACCGGGCGCGGCCCGCCGCGTCGCGCACCGGGACCGCCGTCGCGATCAGGCCCGGCTCGATCAGCTGGTCGTCCAGGGCCCAGCCCGTCACGCGCGAGCGCTCCACGCGGTCCGCGAGGTCCGGGGGCTCCGGGGGCGGGGTCGCGGGGCCCGGCGGCAGTGCGGGGAAGGCGTCGCCCTGGGGGTCGGCGGCCACGCGTGCCCGCCACGCCGCCCAC
>NZ_BAAAUG010000082.1:47989-54416 GCF_039533825.1 Streptomyces rectiviolaceus | reverse complement strand
TCGCCGGTCGTCCCGGTGGCGGCGGTGGCCGTCCCGGCTTCGGTGGCCGTCCCGGCGGTCCCGGTGCCCGTGGTGGCACGCAGGGTGCGTTCGGCCGTCCCGGCGGGCCCGCCCGTCGTGGTCGCAAGTCGAAGCGGCAGAGGCGCCAGGAGTACGAGTCGATGCAGGCCCCGTCGGTCGGCGGCGTCATGCTGCCGCGCGGCAACGGCCAGGCGGTCCGCCTGTCCCGTGGTGCCTCGCTGACCGACTTCGCCGAGAAGATCAACGCCAACCCGGCGTCGCTCGTCGGCGTGATGATGAACCTCGGCGAGATGGTCACTGCCACGCAGTCCGTCCCGGACGAGACGCTGAAGCTCCTCGCGGACGAGATGAACTTCGTCCTGGAGATCGTCAGCCCGGAGGAGGAGGACCGCGAGCTTCTCGAGTCCTTCGACATCGAGTTCGGTGAGGACGAGGGTGGCGAGGAAGCACTCGTCGCGCGTCCGCCGGTCGTGACCGTCATGGGTCATGTCGACCACGGTAAGACCCGACTTCTGGACGCGATCCGCAAGACGAACGTCATTGCGGGCGAGGCCGGCGGTATTACGCAGCACATCGGTGCGTACCAGGTCGGTGCCGAGGTCAACGGCGAGGACCGCCGGATCACCTTCATCGACACCCCCGGTCACGAGGCGTTCACCGCCATGCGTGCCCGTGGTGCGAAGTCCACCGACATCGCGATCCTCGTGGTCGCGGCGAACGACGGTGTGATGCCGCAGACGATCGAGGCGCTGAACCACGCCAAGGCGGCCGATGTGCCGATCGTGGTCGCGGTCAACAAGATCGACGTCGAGGGTGCCGACCCGACCAAGGTGCGCGGTCAGCTCACCGAGTTCGGTCTGGTGGCCGAGGAGTACGGCGGCGACACGATGTTCGTCGACATCTCCGCCAAGCAGGGCGAGAACATCGAGGCCCTCCTGGAGGCCGTGGTCCTGACCGCGGACGCCTCGCTCGACCTGCGGGCCAACCCTGAGCAGGACGCGCAGGGTATTGCGATCGAGTCCCACCTGGACAAGGGCCGCGGCGCCGTCGCGACCGTCCTGGTCCAGCGCGGTACCCTCCGCGTCGGTGACACGATGGTGGTCGGCGACGCGTACGGCCGAGTCCGCGCGATGCTCGACGACAAGGGCGAGAACGTGGAAGAGGCGGGTCCGTCGACTCCGGTCCTCGTCCTCGGTCTCACCAACGTCCCGGGTGCCGGCGACAACTTCCTGGTCGTCGACGAGGACCGTACGGCCCGTCAGATCGCCGAGAAGCGTGCCGCCCGTGAGCGCAACGTCCGCTTCGCCCGCAAGGGTGTTCGGTTCTCCCTGGAGAACCTGGACGAGGCCCTCAAGGCCGGTCTGGTGCAGGAACTCAACCTCATCATCAAGGGCGACGCGTCCGGTTCGGTGGAGGCTCTCGAGTCCTCGCTGCTCCAGCTCGACGTCGGCGAAGAGGTCGACATCCGCGTCCTGCACCGCGGCGTGGGTGCGGTCACCGAGTCGGACATCGACCTGGCGACCGGCTCCGACGCGATCGTGATCGGCTTCAACGTCCGTGCGGCCGGTCGTGCCGCCCAGATGGCCGAGCGCGAAGGTGTGGACGTCCGGTACTACTCGGTCATCTACCAGGCGATCGAAGAGATCGAAGCGGCCCTCAAGGGCATGCTCAAGCCGGAGTACGAAGAGGTCGAGCTCGGCACGGCGGAGATCCGCGAGGTCTTCCGTTCGTCCAAGCTGGGCAACATCGCCGGTGTTCTTGTCCGGTCGGGCGAGGTCAAGCGCAACACCAAGGCGCGCCTCATCCGCGACGGCAAGGTCATCGCGGAGAGCCTCAACATCTCCGGTCTGCGCCGCTTCAAGGACGACGTCACGGAGCTCCGCGAAGGGTTCGAGGGCGGTATCAACCTCGGCAACTTCAACGACATCAAGATCGACGACGTCATCGCGACGTACGAGATGCGCGAGAAGCCTCGCGGCTGATCAACGCAGCTCGAACCGGGGCCGGTCGAGGGGAGATAAATCCCGTCGATCGGCCCCGGCCGTTCCGTGTACGGTTCTTTGTGTCCCTGCCAAGTGGTTGGCGGGGCACGACCCCGAACCGGCGGGACATCCGGACATACATGTATGTGGGGACACTGTCCTTCGATCTGCTCCTCGGCGACGTTCGCTCGCTGAAGGAGAAACGCTCCGTCGTCCGCCCGATCGTCGCCGAACTCATGCGCAAGTACGCGGTGAGCGCGGCGGAGACCGGGAACCAGGACCTCCATCGCAGGGCCGAGATCGGCCTGGCGCTGGTCTCGGGAGAGACGGGGCACCTCACCGACGTACTGGACCGGTGCGAGCGTTTGGTCGCCGCCCGTCCGGAGGTGGAGCTGCTCTCCGTTCGACGCAGGCTCCACGGCGACGAAGACTGATTGCACAGCAAGGCGAAGAAGGAGACGGAGCAGTGGCCGACAACGCGCGGGCGAAAAGGCTGGCGGACCTCATCCGAGAGGTGGTTGCCAAGAAGCTGCAGCGCGGGATCAAGGACCCGCGGCTCGGTACGCATGTGACCATCACGGACACCCGGGTCACGGGTGATCTGCGGGAGGCGACCGTCTTCTACACGGTCTACGGGGACGACGAGGACCGCGCGGCGGCCGCCGCCGGTCTGGAGAGCGCCAAGGGCGTTCTGCGTTCCGCGGTCGGCCAGGCCGCGGGCGTGAAGTTCACCCCGAGCCTCGCCTTCGTGGCGGATGCGCTGCCGGACAACGCCAAGGCCATCGAGGACCTCCTCGACAGGGCCAGGCTCTCGGACGAGAAGGTGCGCGAGGTGTCCGCGGGCGCCGAGTTCGCCGGCGGGGCCGACCCGTACCGCAAGCCTGAGGACGAGGACGAGTCCGACGAGGAAACGGACGGCGACACCCCCGCATGAGCAGTAGCAACAAGACGCCGGACGGCCTTGTCATCGTCGACAAGCCGTCCGGCTTCACTTCGCATGATGTGGTCGCCAAGATGCGCGGGATCGCCAAGACCCGGCGCGTCGGCCACGCGGGCACCCTCGACCCCATGGCGACGGGCGTTCTCGTCCTCGGGGTCGAGCGGGCGACCAAACTCCTCGGCCATCTCGCGCTGACGGAGAAGGAGTATCTGGGCACGATCCGTCTCGGCCAGAACACGCTCACGGACGACGCCGAAGGCGAGCTCATCTCGTCGGCCGGTCTGTCGGGGGTCTCCGGGATCAAGCGGGACGCGATCGACGCGGGCATCGCCAAGCTCTCCGGCGACATCATGCAGGTGCCGTCGAAGGTCAGCGCCATCAAGATCGACGGCAAGCGGTCGTACGCGCGAGCCCGCGAGGGCGAGGACTTCGAGATCCCCGCCCGTCCGGTGAAGATCTCCGCCTTCACGGTGTACGACGTCAGGGACGCCGTCGCCGATGACGGCACCCCCGTTCTCGACCTGGTCGTGTCCGTGGTCTGCTCGTCGGGGACGTACATCCGCGCCCTTGCCCGTGACCTCGGCGCCGATCTCGGGGTCGGCGGCCATCTGACGGCGCTGCGGCGCACGCGCGTCGGGCCGTACAAGCTGGACGCGGCGAAGACCATCGACCAGCTCCAGGAGGAGCTGACGGTGATGCCGGTGGCGGACGCTGCCACTGCCGCGTTCCCGCGCTGGGACGTGGACGAGCGGCGGGCGAAGCTGCTACTCAACGGCGTACGGATCGAGATGCCGGGGGAGTACGCCGGAGTCGGCGCCGTCGCGGTCTTCGATCCGGAGGGCCGGTTCCTGGTCCTGGCCGAGGAGCTGAAGGGCAAGGCCAAGAGCCTGGCCGTCTTCGCCTGATCCTTTCCGTCCTGCTGGGCCTTCCCTCCCGTACGCGGGTCTCCGTCGTGGAGCGGCGGACAGCTGTGCGCGTGGCCGCGCGCCGCTCCACGGCGGACCCCCCACCTCAAGATGTATCCATCGCGCCCCGCCGATTCACCCCATCGGGCAGGCGCTCGGAGTGAACCGAGGGAGCAGAAGGGGGCGCGTTCGCGACGCGTTCTGTCCCGCTGATCACCGCCGACCTACCGTCGAGAAGGACGGGGAGTGGCGGGGAGGTTCGGGCATGGCGGGACAGGGCGACCCGGCGGTGCTCGACGGGGCCCTGGTGCGGATCTGTGATCTGGCCGGGCGCCCACGCGGGATGGGATTCGCCGCCGACGACCACGGCACGGTGATCACCAGCCATGAAGCGGTCGACGGCCTCGCGCGGCTCGTGCTGCACGCGGCGGGGGAGCGCGTCTGCGTGGTGACCGCCGATTCCGTGGTGGCACTCGCCGAAGTGGACCTGGCCCTCGTCCGCACGGAGGGGCTCGGCCTGCGCCCGCTGCCTGTCACGGTCCGCGAGACCGTCCCCGTGGGTGCCTACGTAAACATCGTCGCGCGCGGCCGGCGCGAGGCGCGGGTCCTTGGCCCGGCGCCGGTGACGTACACGGCGACGGACCGCTTCCATCTGGTCGACTCCGCCATGGAGTTGGCGATCGGCACGGACGACGCCGACGCGCTGCGGATCGGCGGCGGGGCGGCGGGCGGTCCGGTCGTCGACACCTCGTCCGGAGCCGTGCTCGCCGTCCTCGGGACCGCGCTGCACGGCGAGCACCGCGCGGCGGGGTTCGCCGTGCCCCTGCGGGAGGCGGCCGCCGCCGATCCGGGCGGACCGCTCGCCGAGCTCCTGGCGCGCAACGCGGCGACCGTCCCGGCGTACGGCTGCGATCTCAATCTGGCGGGCGCGCTGCACCTGGCGGCGACGTCGGTGGGGTCCGACGGCCCGCGCCCCGCTCTCCTCGAACCGGTCGAACGCCCGGATACGACAAGGGAGTTGGACGACTTCACCGCTGGGCCCGCGCAGGTGCTCGGCCTGGTCGGCGACCCCGGCACCGGCCGGACGACGGAACTCGCCGCCCTCGCCGCATACCGTGCACAGGGCGCCGAACCGGCTCCCACGCTGTGGCTGCGCGGCGCCGATCTGCAGGGCACGGACACGGGCGTGGGCGACGCGGTGGAGCGGGCGCTTGAGCGGGCGGGGCGGATCCTGGAGGCATCGGAGGGGCCGCTCGCCGAGGGGGGCGACGGACTCGGGGACATCTCCGCGGGGCGGGTCGCCCGGCTCGTGCGGGACGAGGGGCGGGCGTTGCTGCTGTTGCTCGACGGGCCCGAGGAGATGCCGCCGGTCCTCGCGCACCGCCTCGCGGAGTGGAGCAGGGGTACGGCCGAGTGGCTGCGGGAGACGGGCGCGCGGCTCGTGGTGGCCTGCCGGGCGGAGTACTGGGAGCAGGCAGGGGCGCACTTCCCCGCGGAGCTCTGGCCGGGGTGCGTGCACCTGGGGGATCTGCCCGAGCGGCAGGCACGGATCGCGCGGGCGCGGTACGGCATCCCGGACGGAGCGCTCGCCGCCGCCGACGCGCGGCATCCGCTGGCCCTGCGGCTGCTCGCCGAGGTGCGGGCGGCGTTGCCGGACGATCCGCCGCCGGGCCGCCCGGACCGGGAGGAGATCTTCGAGGCCTACGTGGATGTGCTGTGCCTGCGGGTGGCGGTGCGGCTCGCGGCGGCGAAGGGACTTCGGGGCGCGGCTGTGCGGCGCCTCGCAGCGAAGGTGTCCGGGCAGGTGCATGAGGCTGCGCGGCGATGCCTTGGCCCGGGGCAGGGGGAGCTTGACCGGGCGTCGTTCGAGGGGGTGTTCCCGTGGGGGACGGGGTGGGCCTCCGCGGTCCTGACGGAGGGTCTCCTTGTCCCTGCCGGGGACGGATACCGGTTCGCGCACGAGGAGCTCGCGGACTGGATCCAGGGGATGCACCTGGATGTGGACGGTGCTCTGTGGTCCCTGGTCTTCCGGCACCGCGAGCCGGTCCCGGAGGCTGCCCTGCCGGTCCCCCGGCACCGGATCGGCCCGGTGATCCAGGCCTTGCTGCTTCTGGGCCGACAGCGGGGCCCTGCCGAACTGACCGCCCGCCTATGGGACTTGGCAAGCTTCGACGAACCTTGCCCATCCCCCCTCAATCCGACCCCCGGCATCCAGGACCACACCCCCCCTCCCCCAAACTCACGACTGCGCTCAAGCAGGGAAGGCCCGCTGGGCGCCGGGGGGAGCCGGGCCGCTGCCCCCGTTGTGGGCGGTGGGTCGGGCGGCGAGAGGAGTCAGCCCGCCGCCGCCCCTGTTGTGGGCAGGCGTTCCGCAGGGCGGAACGGGTGGGCACAACCCCAGCCGCCGGGTGCCGATGTGGCGGGGGATGCGGGCAAGGGGCCCCTGCCGCCGGGCGGCGATGTGGCAGGGGATGCGGGAAGCGGGCCCCTGCCGCCGGGCGCCGGTGGGTCAGGGGGTGTGGGTAGCGGGCCCCAGCCGCCGGGTGACGATGGGGCGGGGGGCGCGGGCGGCGGCCCCC
>NZ_BAAAUG010000082.1:0-47968 GCF_039533825.1 Streptomyces rectiviolaceus | reverse complement strand
GGACCCCCAGCCGCCGGGTGCCGATGTGGCGGGGGATGCGGGCGGCGTACCGCAGGGTGCCGATGGGGCCGACGGCCTGGGCAACGCGTCGGCCGCCGCGCAAGGCGACGCCCGGTGGTGGGCCGAACACCTGCTGGGGGAGACCCTCTCGAGGGTGCAGGACGCGCGCCCCTACCGACCCTTGCTCCAGCAACTGGCAGAGCAGCCCCGCTTCCCGGCAGCCTTCTGGCTGGGCCTGCCCCTACCCGTAGCCGACCGTTTCGACCTGCTGCGGGAGGCAGTGATCCACGACCCCCCGCCCGGCCCCCCGCAGGGGCGTTGCCTCGACGCGGTAGCCGAACTCCTGGCCGCGGACCCCGCAACAGCGCAGCCACAGCTGACCCGATGGTTCACCGACGAGCGCCCCCTCGAAGCCACCCCCCACGCCACCGTCGCATCAGCGGCCCAGGCCCTCCTCCACACCCACCGTCACCGCGCCATCGACGACCTCACCGAGCTCCTGGTCGACTGCGCCCACCCCCGCGCCGACGAACTGCTCGCCGCGCTCGCGGAAGAGGAGCCCTCGGCCGTCTGCCGGGCCGTAGACCGCTGGGTCCACGATGAGCGGCCCGCACGCCATGTCGCAGCCGTCGCCTACGGCCTGCGCGCCGCCCCGCACGCCACCACGGACGCCGACCGCAGGCTCCTGCGGTACGCGGCCTTCGCCCTCCTCGCCCGCACCGCCGACGACACCCTGCACGGCGCCGCCCTCGCCCTCCTCGTGCGCGACCCGCAGACCCGCGCACGCCACCTGCCGCCCGCCCTGAAGCGCTTCACCGCCGGCGACCCGCAGCTGCAGGCGAGCGCGCTGGTCGCCGCCCTGGACACCCACCCGGAGCAGGTCATCGCCGCCTTCCGGACCCGGCTGTACGGTCCGGGCCCCGCGCCGGGGGACGTCCTGCGCGGCCTGGCCGACGTGACGGCGCCCGTGCTCGCGCGGCGGGTGGCCGATCTCGTACGCGACGTGCTGGAGCTGCGCCCCGACCTGGCGGGGCACGTGGCCGCCTACCTCGACCTGCGGTTCGAGCAAGGGCCCGGCGTCCGCGCCGTCCTCTTCCCGCTGGTCACCGGCTTCATGCGGCACCGCCCGCCCCCGGTGCGCGCCGCGCTCGCCGCAGCCGTCGCCGCCCCCGGCACCGACGCCTCGCGCGCCCTGCGCGCCGAGCTCCTGGAAGTGCTGCTCGCCCAGGAGCGGGAGCCCGAGGTCCTGGACGCCGTGCTCTGCGCCGTGGCGGGCGGCGATGACAAGGACCGGGTGCGCGACCTCGTGCACCGCACCGGCGTGCTGCTCGTCCGCACCCCGGAAGGCGCGACCTGCTTCGACCGGCGCCTGGTCGAGCTCGCCCGTTCCGTGCCGGGCTTCTCCAGCCTGGTCGCCCGGTGGATCTGCGCGGCCCCGCAGGACTGGTCCGCCCTCGTCGGTCCCAGCGCCCGCCGCATGATCGAGAACCTCGCCGGAGCACGCGTTCCGGCGTGACCCCCGCCACCCCCTCCGATGCGAGCCGGATCGCACGGGCATGGCAGTCTTAGACCTGCGCAATCGGCAATGGGACGTACGCAGACGTACACACACGTACACAGGTTCGGCGAGGAGCAAAGACAGTGCAGCGCTGGCGTGGCTTGGAGGACATCCCCCAGGACTGGGGGCGCAGCGTCGTCACCATCGGTTCCTACGACGGCGTACACCGCGGACACCAGCTGATCATCGGCCGTGCGGTGGCACGCGCCCGTGAGCTCGGCGTACCCGCCGTGGTCGTCACCTTCGACCCGCACCCCTCCGAGGTCGTGCGCCCCGGCAGCCACCCGCCGCTGCTCGCCCCGCACCACCGGCGCGCCGAACTCATGGCGGATCTTGGCGTGGACGCGCTCCTCATCCTGCCGTTCACCACGGAGTTCTCGAAGCTGTCGCCCGCCGACTTCGTCGTCAAGGTCCTGGTCGACAAGCTGCACGCGCGCGTGGTCGTCGAGGGCCCCAACTTCCGCTTCGGCCACAAGGCCGCGGGCAACGTCGCCCTCCTGACCGAGCTCGGCGCCACGTACGACTACGAAGTCGATGTCATCGACCTGTTCGTGAGCGGCGAGGCCGGTGGCGGCGAGCCCTTCTCCTCCACCCTCACCCGGCGCCTGGTAGCCGAGGGCGACGTGGAGGGCGCCTCCGAGATCCTCGGCCGCCCGCACCGCGTCGAGGGCGTCGTCGTACGCGGCGCGCAGCGCGGGCGTGAACTCGGCTTCCCCACCGCCAACGTGGAGACGCTGCCGCACACCGCCATCCCCGCCGACGGTGTCTACGCGGGGTGGCTGCACGCCCAGGGCGAGGCGATGCCCGCGGCGATCTCCGTCGGGACGAACCCGCAGTTCGACGGGACGGAGCGGACGGTCGAGGCGTACGCGATCGACCGCGTGGGGCTCGACCTGTACGGCCTGCACGTCGCCGTCGATTTCCTCGCCTTCGTGCGCGGGCAGGCGAAGTTCGACTCGATCGACTCGCTGCTCGTCGCCATCGCGGACGACGTGAAGAAGGCCCGGGAGCTCATCGAAGCCGATTCGGACGGCGGCGTCCTGGAATAGGCGGCGCCTACCGGAGGTGCGGAAGGACGACGTTGTTGATCAGCGGGCCTTCCACGGTGACTCCTTCGGTGATCAGCGACTCGACGGGCGGCAGCGGCAGCGGCGGGGCGGGATTCGCCGCCGCGTGCGGTGCCGCCGAGGCGGGAGCCGTGACCCCGGTGACGGACAGGGCGAGGGCTGCGAGCAGCGTGCGGGCCAGGACGCGGCGATGACGCATGCGATCTCTGCTTTCTTCCGGTCTGTTTCAGTTGTTTCAGGGGGGGGCTGCACACGTGCCCCGGCGTCCGACGACCCTTTCGTATGATCGTCAGTGACTTCTTGGTCGTGCCACGGTTACGCACGGCGAGCGGGCCGCGATCGGCGGCCCGCACGTGCACGGTCCAAGGAGGCTGCAGTGAACAGCAGTTGGGTGCAGGCAACGTCCCGTTGGGCGCTGGTCGCGGCGATGGCGGCAGTGCCGTCCGTCCTGTGCTCCGGCACGGCGCAAGCCGATGAGACGCACAAGAACTCGCACAACGCGCCCAAGGTCGCTCTGATCAACACCGGCCAGATCGACGACCCCCTGGAGGACGTGCTCGAGCACACCCTCAACTTCGGGGACGGATACAGGTGGGACTGACGGGCTGAACCGCTCGTGGTCGTACCGTACTTGCGCGGGGTCCCGGGCAGCCGCGCAAGTACGTCACGATGCGGGGGTGTTCAGGTCACGGGGCGAGGCACGCCGCGCCCGGCACCTCGGAGGGGACACCGGGGCTTGCCGGATCGATGAGCGAGGTGACGTCACCGGCCGACTGTGCCAGGCAGTCGACGGTCCCGACGGGGTCCGGGACGGCACTGGCGGGCACGGCGATGGCCCCCAGCAGTGCGACGGCCCCGAGGATGACGGCGGCGGAACGGCGCATGGAAAGATCTCCTTCACTTCGGTGGAGTTGCTCACGGTCCGTGATGTGACCGATTCGCTCTGTGACTCCCCAGCGCTCACGCCCAATAGGCCCCGTATCACCCGTACGTGGAAGAGGTAACGATCCGCCGCCTCGGGACGTCGCTCAACCCCGCCTGGAGCAGCACACAACCCCCGGTCAGACGCCGGACGCGCTGACGTTGACCGCCGCCCAGTGGCACGCCACCTGCGTCTCGCCACCGCCGGACAGCAAGGGCAGATCCTCCGTCCGGCAGCGGTCCGCCACCCCCGCCCTCTCCGCCTCGCCCGATGCGAGCACCTGACAGCGCGCGTGGAAGCGGCAGCCGCCCGGGATGCGCGAGGGGTCCGGCGGCTCGCCCGTGAGGACCACCGGGTCGCCCGGGGCCTCCGGGAGCACGGACAACAGGGCTTGCGTGTACGGATGCTGAGGTGACGTCAGGACCTCCTCCACCGTCCCCGTCTCGACGATCCGGCCGAGGTACATCACCGCGACACGGTCGGCGATGTTCCACGCGAGACCCAGGTCGTGCGTCACCACCAGTGCGGACAGGCCGAGTTCGGCGCGGAGCTTGAGCAGCAGGGCGAGGATCTCACCGCGTACGGAAGCGTCGAGTGAGGCCACCGGCTCGTCGGCGACGATCAGTTCGGGCTCGAGGACCAGCGCGCCCGCGATGACGACGCGCTGGCGCTGGCCGCCCGACAGCTCGTGCGGATAGCGCAGGAAGAACCGCTCGGGCGGCCGGAGCCCCGCCCGTGACAGGGCGCCGGCGACCGTGGCCTGCTCGTCGCCCCCGTACCCGTGGATGCGCAGACCCTCCGCCACGGCCTCGTACACCGTGTGACGGGGATTCAGGGACCCGCTCGGGTCCTGGAGCACCAGCTGGACGCGCTTGCGGTACGCCTTCAGGGCACGCCCCGAGTAGTCGAGCGGCTTGCCGCCGAAGGTCACCTTGCCGGACGTGGGCGCCACCAGACCGAGCAGGGAACGGGCCAGGGTCGTCTTGCCGCAGCCCGACTCGCCGACCAGGGCCACGATCTCGCCCGGCTTGATGTCGAGGTCGACGCCGTCCACGGCCCGCGCGGGCGGCGCGCCACGGCGGCCGGGGAACGTGATGTGCAGGTCGCCCGCCGACAGCAGCGGATCAGTCGGCAGCTGGGGATCATCGGTGGTCATGCGTCGCTGCTCCTGCTCCTCGGTGCGTGATCTGTCGGGGCTCACGGGGCTCACGGGGCTCACGGGGCTCGTCGGGGCTCACGGCGTCCGCTCCGCCGTCGCCGGTGCCGAAGTCGGCTGCGCCGGAAGCTGCGCGCCCGCGTGCACGCACGCCGCGCGGTGCCGGGGGCCCGCGTCCCGCAGCGCCTGGTCCTCCGTGGTGCAGGAGTCCAGGGCGACCGGGCAGCGCGGGTGGAACGTGCAGCCCGTGGGGAGCAGGGACGGGTCCGGCGGGTCGCCGGGCAGACCGCGCGGCGCGAAACGGGACGCCGCGTCGCCGATGCGCGGGAAGGCCGCGGAGAGGGCTTTTCCGTACGGGTGCCGGGCGTTCTCGTAGACCTCCGAGGCCGGGCCCTCCTCGACGACGCGGCCCGCGTACATCACCGCGAGCCGGTCGCAGGTGTCGGAGAGCACCGCGAGGTCATGGCTGATCATGATCAGGCCCAGGTCCTGCTCGGCCACCAACTGCTCGATCAGACGCAGGATCTGGGCCTGGATCATCACGTCGAGGGCCGTCGTCGGCTCGTCGGCGATGATCAGACGCGGATCGCAGGCGAGCGCCATCGCGATCATCACGCGCTGGCGCTGCCCGCCCGAAAGCTCGTGCGGATAGGCCTCCGCGCGGGCGGCCGGAAGCCCCACCTGTTCGAGCAGCTCCCCGGCCTTCCTCTTCGCGCCCGCCTGGGTCGCCTTCTTGTGCAGCAGGATCGGCTCGGCGATCTGGTCGCCGATGCGGTGCACGGCGTTGAGCGAGTGCATCGCGCCCTGGAAGACGATCGACGCGCCCGCCCAGCGGACCGCGCGGACCTGGCCCCACTTCATGGTGAGGACGTCCTCGCCGTCGAGCAGGACCTCGCCGGTCACCTTCGTGCCCGCGGGCAGCAGCCGCAGCAGCGCGAGCGCGAGCGTCGACTTGCCGCAGCCGGACTCGCCCGCGACGCCGAGCTTCTGGCCCGCGTCGACCGAGAGGTTCACACCGCGCACGGCGGCCGCCCCGGACGCGTACGTCACTTCGAGATTTCGTACGTCGAGCAGGCGCTGTTCCGCCACTTCGGTCCCCGTCACGTCGGTCTCCGCCACGTCGGTCTCCGTCACCTTGTCCGAGCCACTCAACGGGAGACCCCCAGCCTGGGGTTGAGCACGGACTCCACGGCGCGCCCGCACAGCGTGAACGCGAGTGCCACGACGGCGATGGCGAGTCCGGGCGGAGCGAGATACCACCAGTTGCCCGCGCTGACCGCGCCCGCCTCGCGCGCGTCCTGGAGCAGTCCGCCCCAGGAGACGACGGTCGGGTCGCCGAGGCCCAGGAAGGCGAGCGTGGCCTCGGTGAGGATGGCGTTCGAGATGACGAGGGTGGTCTGCGCGAGCACCAGCGGCATGACGTTGGGCAGGACGTGCCGGCCCATGACGTGGCCGTGGCCGCCGCCGAGCGCCTGCGCGCGTTCGATGTACGGGCGTGACTCCACGGCCAGCGTCTGGGCGCGCACGAGCCGCGCGGTCGTCGGCCAGGTGGTCACGCCGATCGCCAGGATGATCGTCCAGATGGACTTGGACATCACCGAGGCGAGCGCGATGGCGAGCACCAGCGTCGGCATCACAAGGAACCAGTCGGTGACGCGCATGATGACGGTGGAGTACCAGCCCTTGAAGTGCCCCGCGGTGATCCCCACGATCGTGCCGATGGCCACCGAGAGCACGGCGGCGAGCAGCCCGACGGTGAGCGAGATCCGCGCGCCCCACACGAGGAGGCCGAGCAGATCGCGCCCGAACTGGTCGGTGCCCAGCGGGAATTCACCGCTCGGCGACTCCATCGGCTTGCCCGGTGCGTCGGTCACGCTCTGCGCGTCCGAGCCGACCAGGAGCGGCGCGAAGACGGCGACGAGCGCGATGACGACGAGCGCGGCCAGGCCGAAGAGACCGGCCCGGTGGGTGCGGTACTCGCGCCAGAAGCGAGCCACGGAGTGGCGCCTGCGGGTCCAGGCGAGGGCCCGGGGGCTCTTCGCGGCCGGGACCTCGGTCTCCGGGACCTCGGGCTTTGTGGCTTCGGTCGTCATCGGCCCACCCTCGGGTCGAGCAGCGGATAGATCACGTCGGCCAGGGTGTTCATCAAGATGACCGCGGCGGCGAACACGAAGAACAGACCCTGCACGAGGGGCAGGTCGGGCACGCTGAGCGCGGCGTAGAAGAGCCCGCCGAGCCCCGGCCAGGAGAAGACGGTCTCGACGAGGATCGCGCCCGCCACCACCGTGCCGAGGTTCACGAACATCAGCGTGACGGTGGGCAGCATCGCGTTCGGGACGGCATGACGACGGCGTACGAGATCGTCCCGCAGCCCCTTGGCGCGTGCGGTCGTCAGATAGTCGCTGCCCATCTCGTCAAGGAGGGACGACCGCATCACGAGGAGCGTCTGCGCGTATCCCACGGCCACCAGGGTGATGACGGGGAGCACCATGTGGTGCGCGACGTCGAGGATGTACGCGATGCCGGTCTCGCCACCGGATTCGAGCCCGCCGGTCGGGAAGAGCCCGGGAATCGGACCGACCCCCACCGAGAAGGTGATGATGAGAAGAAGCCCGAGCCAGAAGGACGGCACGGAGTAGAGGGTCAGCGCGAGGCCGGTGTGGACACGGTCCCCGAGCCCGCCGTTGCGCCAGGCCGTGCGGGTGCCGAGCCAGATGCCGATGAGGGTGTAGAGGACGAACGCGGTGCCGGTGAGCAGGAGCGTCGCGGGCAGCGCGTCGGTGATCTTCTCCATCACCGGGGTGTGGAACTGGTAGGAGGTGCCGAAGTCGCCGGTCAGCGCGTTGCCGCAGTACTCGAAGAACTGCGTCATGACCGGCTGGTCGAGGCCGAACTCCTTGCGCATCGCGTCCAGCTGTTCGGCCGATACGCGTTTTCCGCCCGTCATCTGCTTCACCGGGTCACCCGGGATCAGCCGGAACAGGAAGAAGCTGGTGACGAGGACGGCGAACAGCGAGACGGCGGCGCCGCCCAGCTTGCCCGCCACGTACTGGAGATAGGCGCGGGTGTTGCGGGCCCGGGGGCCGCGGGCCGACGGCCCGGCGAATACCGGATCGTCGGTCGCCGCGGCGCCCTCGGTGTCGAGCAGTGCGGGATTGCTGTCAGCGGTCATGCGTTACTCGCGGTCCTCTGCGGTCGAACGGCGGCGCAGGGCGAACAGGACTCCACCGCCGACGAGCACCACCGCGGCGGCGGCGATACCGATGATGACACCGGTCGAGCTTCCATCCTTGGAGGAACTCTTCCCATCCGCGGGCACGGCGGACCACCAGCTCCAATATCCGTCCTGGCCGTAGATGTTGCCCGCGGCGGTCGGCATGGTGGTGATGGACTTGATCTGGTCGGTGCGGTAGGCCTCGACGGCGTTCGGGTACGCCAGGATGTTCATGTACCCGGAGTCGTAGAGCCAGGACTGCATCTCCTTGACGGTCTCCGCGCGCTTGGCCGGGTCGTACTCGGCCAGCTGCTTGTTGTAGAGCTCGTCGTACTTCTTGTCGCAGATGAAGTTGTCGGTCGCGGCGCTCTCCTTGGCCTTCACCGGGAGCGCGGCGCAGGCGTGGATGCCGAGGACGAAGTCCGGGTCGGGATTGACGGACCAGCCGTCGAACGCGAGATCGTACTCACCCGCGTACCAGGGCACGGACACGTCATCGAGGCAGTTGACCTTGAGCCCAATACCAAGATCCCCCCACCACTCCTTCAGATACTTGCCCACGGCCTTGTCGTTCGGGTCGGTGGCGTGACACAGGATGCGGAAGTCGAGCGGCTTCCCGTCCTTGCCGACGCGCTTGCCGTCGCCGTTCTTCTTGTAGCCCGCGTCGTCGAGGAGTTGGGCGGCCTTCTTGGGGTCGTACGACAGCTTCTGGTCGGCGGAGGGCTTCCACGCGTAGTCGGAGAAGCGAGGCGGAATGTATCCCTCGCCCTCGACGGCCTGGCCCTGGAAGACCTTGTCGACCAGCGCCTCGCGGTCCACGGAGAGGAAGAGCGCCTGGCGCACCTTCTTGTCCAGGAGCGCCGGATGCCCGTCACCGAACTTCTTGCCGTCGCGGGTCTTGGCACCGGGGTTGGTGGCGATGGCGAAGAAGCGCCGCCCAGGCCCTTCATTCACCTTCACGTTCTCGGTGCCCTTGAGCTCGGAGGCCTGCGCCGGGGTGAGGGCGGGCTGGCCGGCCACGAAGGAGACCTCACCCTTCTTCAGCGCGGCGACGGCGGCGTCCTGGTCCTTGTACGTCTTGAAGACCACCTCGTCGAACTTGGGCGCGCCGCGCCAGAAGTTCTTGTTGGCCTTCAGCTTCACGTACTGGTCGGTCTTGTAGTCGGTGAGGACGAAGGGGCCGTTGCCGACGACGGGGAAGGTCTTGTCGTTGTTGAACTTGGAGATGTCCCCGACCTTCTCCCAGACGTGCTTGGGAACGATCGGCACGTCGAGGGCGGCCATGGTGGCCTGCGGCTTCTTCAGTTCGACGACCAGTTGGGTGGGGCTGGGGGCGGTCACCTTCTTGAAGTTGGCGACGAAGCCGGAGTTGGCGGTGGCGGTGCCCTGCTTGGACATCAGTTTGTTGAACGTCCAGGCCGCGTCCTCGGCGGTGGCCGGCTTGCCGTCGGACCACTTGGAGTTGTCCCGGATGGTGTACGTCCAGGTCAGCTTGTCGGCGGACGGTTTCCAGTCGGTGGCGAAGCCATCGATGGCGTGGTTGTCCTTGGCGTCGTAGTTGGTGAGGTACTCGTTGGTGAGGCGGAGGATGCTGGTGCTGAGCAGCCGCTGGGCGAGGAAGGGGCTGAGCGAGTCGACGCTCTGGGCCACCGCGACGGTGAGGGTCTTCTTGCCGTCCGCCTTGGCCTCGGCCTGGTCCGGGGCCGGGTTGAGGGGGGTGGCAAGGCCTGCGGTGAGGGTGAAGGCGGCGGCTCCGGATGCCAGGAGCAGACGGAGGCGGGTGCGGCCGCGGCTGCGGGCCCGTGGTGGTGACTTCGGGGGCCCCTCGGTGGTGGGGTGAGACCGTGTTCTGCCGTACTGATCTTGTGTATCCATGGGTCGGTGACCTCGCGTCATCGCTCGCGCAGAGATGGCTAGTTGATCAAGGAACGCCAGCTGGTTGATGTGTGTGTCTACCAGCGCCAGTCTGCGTCAGTCAACGGCAGGTGAACCCCATGTGGCCTGCGGAAATAACGAGTTGACCCGGATTTCATCCGCATTGGTCAAGACCTGTGAAGCGTGGCTGGTCGGGGGGTGATGGTGGGGGGAGGGGCAGGTGGGGGGAGGGGCGGGGGGAGGGCTGGGCCGGGGGTTGGGCCGGGGGCTGGACCGGGGGACTGGCGCTAGCCCGCCGCCCACCCTCTCGTTCCGACTGGGGCTGTGCGTCAGCCCGCCCCCCCCACCCCCTCGTTCGGCCTCCGGCTGGGCTGCGCGCGAACTCGCCCACCCGCCCCCTCGATCCGGCTAGGGCTGTGCGTTAGCCGCCCGTCCACCCCGTCGTTCCGGATGGGGCTGTGCGCTAACCCCGCCCACCCGCCCCTCGTTCCGGCTGGGGCTGTGCGTTAGCCCGCCTCCCACCCCTTCGTGACGGCAGTCAGGCTGGGGCTGTGCACTAACCCGCCCGCCCACCCCGTCGTTCCGGCTAGGGCTGTGCGCTAGCCCGCCTCCCCGCCCTCTCGTTCCGGCACTCCGGCTGGACTGCGCGCTAACCCACCCGCCCACCCGCCCGTTCCCTTCGGTGCTTGGGCAACGCTGCGGGGTAATCGGGTGGGTGGGCGGGAAAGTCTGTTCGTCAGCGGAGGCTGCGGGTGCGGGGACAACGGACTGGGCCCGCATCAGGGATCGATGCGGGCCCAGTTGAGAACGGCGGAGGCTACTGCTGGGGCGCTTCCGGCGCCGGAGGCTGCGGCTGATAAGGCGCTCCAGGCTGGAACGGCTGCCCAGGCTGAACGGGCGGCGGCGCCTGCCCACCCTGAGGCTGACCAGGCGGCAACTGCCCCGGCTGCGGCTGCGGCTGACCCTGAGGCGCCTGGAACGGCTGCCCCGGCGCCGGGGCAGCAGGCCCCTGCGGAGGCGCCGCGTTCTGCCACCCCTGCGGAGCCCCCGGCTGCTGCGGATAGGGCTGCCCACCGGGCTGCGGCTGAGGCGGCTGCGGCTGCGGCTGCTGAGGAGCGTACGGCTGCTGGGGCGCCTGCCCAGGCTGAGCCCCCTGCCCCGGATATGGGGCCTGCCCAGGCTGCGGCGCCTGCTGACCAGGAGCAGGAGCCTGCTGCCCCGGATAACCCCCCTGCCCCGGATACCCCCCCTGCCCCGGCAGGGGCGGAGCCACGACCGGAGGCGGATTCCCGTCGGAAGTCCAGAGCCCCTGCTGCTGCTGAGCCCGCACAAAGTCCTCCGCCACCATCGCAGAGAGATTGAAGTACGCCTCCCGCACCTTCGGCCGCATCATGTCGAGATCGACCTCGGCACCAGCAGCAAGATGCTCGTCGAACGGAATGACGACAACACCCCGGCACCGCGTCTCGAAGTGCGACACGATGTCGTCAACCTTGATCATCTTCCCGGTCTCACGCACCCCCGAGATGACCGTGATGGAACGCGAGACA
Source organism: Streptomyces rectiviolaceus (assembly GCF_039533825.1). NCBI lineage: Bacteria > Bacillati > Actinomycetota > Actinomycetes > Kitasatosporales > Streptomycetaceae > Streptomyces > Streptomyces rectiviolaceus. The sequence goes on along the minus strand of NZ_BAAAUG010000082.1, from coordinate 36,626 downwards.
AGGTCGGCGTACCCATGCGCGGACAACCAGTCCAGCGTCGTCGACGCACTGCTGGCGCCATCCACGGACGGCGTCGAAATAATGATCAGCTGGTCGGCGAGATCGAGAACACCCCGCATGGCGCTGTAGAGCAGCCCCGTACCGGAGTCGGTCAGGATGATCGGGTACTGCTTCCCCAGTACGTCGATGGCGCGCCGATAGTCCTCGTCATTGAAGGTCGTCGAGACGGCCGGATCGACATCATTGGCGATGATCTCGAGCCCGGACGCGGCCTGCGAGGTGAAGCGCCGGATGTCCATGTACGAGTTGAGGTACGGGATCGCCTGGACGAGGTCACGGATGGTGGCCCCGGTCTCGCGCCGCACCCTGCGCCCCAGCGTGCCCGCGTCGGGGTTGGCGTCGATCGCGAGGATCTTGTCCTGCCGCTCGGTGGCGAGCGTCGACCCGAGCGCGGTGGTGGTCGTCGTCTTGCCGACACCACCCTTCAAGCTGATGACGGCGATGCGATAGCAGGACAGAACCGGAGTCCGGATCAGCTCCAACTTCCGCTGCCGCTCGGCCTCTTCCTTCTTGCCGCCGATCTTGAACCGGGACCCACCGGCAGCGGGCCGACTGCTCTTGGCCTTCGGCTTGGTGTTGCGAAGCAGCCGGTCGGAGGAGAGCTCGACAGCAGCGGTGTAACCGAGCGGCGCCCCGGGGTTGGTCCGCTCCCGCTGATCGTGCTGCACGGCCTGCGGCCAAGCGGCGCCGGTGCGGGGGTCGATGGGCGGCTGCGGCTGAGCCGGGGGCTGCGCCTGTGGCTGCGGCTGCTGCTGAGCCGGAAGCGGCTGCTGGGGATGTTGTGGTTGCTGCTGCTGCTGCTGCTGCGGCGGCTGTACGGGGGCAGGGGGCTGCGCCTGCGCCGGGGGCGCCGGCTGCTGCTGCGCGACGGCGGGCGGGAGCGGCTGCTGGGCCTGGGGCGCGGGCGGCTGCGGGAACCCGTAACCACTCGGCGGGACAGGCGCGCCGCCCTGCTGCGGGAACCCATAACTGCCCTGCTGCGAAGGGTTGGCAGGAGCAGCCGCCGGAGGACCGGCCTGCGGGAACCCGTAACCGGTGGGCGGAACGGGCGCTTGGGGAGCCGGAGCCGGAGCCGGAGCCGGAGCCGGAGCCGGAGCCGGAGCCGGAGCCGGAGCCGGAGCCGGAGCCGGAGCCGGCGTCACAGGCGCCGGAGCGGGCGCACCGGCCTGCGGGAACCCGTACCCACCACCAGGAGGAGCCGTCGTATCGGCAACCGGCGGCGCGGGCGCGACCGGTGACGGAGCAACGGGCCCGGTGGGCGAGGGCCAAGCCGGAGGCGCGGTCTGAGGGGCCTGCGGCTGAACAGGCGCGGGGGCGGGCTCGGCCTGCTGCGGCACAGGCGGCTGTACGGGCTCGGCGACAGGCGTCGGCTCCGCGGGGTGCGGCTGCGGCTGCGGCGTCGAGGCCTGGACGGGAACGGGCCACTGCGGTGCCGAGGTGGGCGCTGCGGGCTGGAAGGCGGGCGGCAACGGCGGAAGCCCACCGTGCGGCGCGGGCGGCGGAGTCCAGGAGGGCGGCACGGAGTCCTGCACTTCTTCGCCGGGCGAAGCAGGCACAGCGTCCTGAGGGGCGGCGTCGTCAGGAACTGCGTCGTCAGGAGCGGCATCCTGCGGAACAGCATCACGGATCTCGTCCGCGACATCGGAGCCATCGGCCTCATCGACGTCCGCGTCCGATTCAGACGCTTCGGCAGGCTCAACAGAAGGCGCGACGTCGTCGAAGCCGGCATCGGAGGCGACGTCAGCTTCGCCCGCTACTTCGTCGTCACCAGCCTCGTCCGAATCCGAATCCGAATCCGAGGGCGACGAGGAGACAAGCTCAACCTGTTCGACGTCAGCGGCGACGTGATCGACGTGATCGACGTGATCGACGTCGTCCTGCGGAGCCTCCGCAGCGGCGCGCTCCTCGATCTCCCGCTTCAGGGCGGCAGAGGAGAACCGCATGGTGGCGCCACTCTCAAGATCGCCACTGCTCTCGGCAACAGGCTCAACAACGGGCTCGGGCACAGCAGCAGGCGCGGCAGCAACCTCGGGCTCAGCCTCATGCACCGGCTCAGCCTCAGGCTCCGGCTCCGACGGAACCTCAGGCTTAGGAACGACACCAGTCACATGCACGGAAGAGGCGACACCAGCAACGGCACCACTCCAGTCGGCAGCACCTCCCGAAGGAGACTCATCCTCAGAAGCGGCCGGAGCCGGAGCCGGAGACGGAGCCGGAGCCGGAGACGGGGCAGGAGTCGGAGCAGCCGGAGCAGCCCAATCTGCCCCCGGCCGAGCCTGCGGCTGGAACCCACTCCCCACAGGCAGCTTCGGCACAGCGCTGGGCAGCCCGACCGGCTGAGCCGGAGGCTCAGGAGCAACGGGAGGAGCGGCGGGCTCCGCCGAAGCCGAAGCCGAAGCCGAATCCGAAGCCGAATCCGAAGCCCCAGGCGAAGAAACCGGCGGGGACGCAGGCGAGGAAGGTGACGCAGGCGAGGCCGAAGGAGTCTCCCCCGCACTGCCTGACGCATTCTGCGTGTACCAGGCAGGAGGGGCGTAGTCGATGGTGAACTCGCCCGTCGTCTCGGCAGCGGACTCCGCGTCGGACTGATCATCGACGGGTGTGTCCCAGCCCCCGCGGATCTCGTCCCGATCGCTGTTCACAATGCCTCCTGGTGTGGTCGAGCACCCTCGTGCCGTGGTGGGGGGCGACCGTTCATGTCGTCCGATCCGCCTTGGCTCTCCCCGTTGTGGACGCGAACCACCCACTCGCGGGTTCTGGCGTCGCGCCACGTCCCAGCCTAATCACCAAAAGCACCAGCACGGCAGGGCAGCCCACCCCACGAATGCTGTCCTTTGCGTCACGCTTCCCACGGGAGTGATCCACCTATCGGAAACAGTGAGGGACAAATCAACCAACAAGCGCCCAATGCCCGCCAATTCGCTTCGTCGACCGACACCGACCCCTCGGTCAATCCATCCTCCGCGCCGTACCCAACAATCCGGTCTCGGCGTCTGTGGCCTGCGTCATCACGTACTGCCGGTCACGATCGGCACACCACAACGTCACCCCGTCGGCAAGCGTCGGCAGTGCCTCGACGTCACCGCGCGGCAGCCCCACGGACCGTCCTATCTGAACCGCCTCGTCCGGTGAGACCCGCTGCACGCCGACAAGCCGGGCCTGCCGTATGAGCCGAGGCGCGACCGGACTCAAGTAGGGCAGCAGGGTCAGCACCGATTGCCAGGGCCCGGAGACCACGCGCCCCCGGGGCGGCCGCATCCCGCAGTCCCGCACCACAAGGACCGGGCTCCCCGCCGACGCACCCTGCGGGGGCACCCGTCCCACGTCATGCACCGACATCCCGCTCGGCCCGACACCGAGGGCTTCCACGAGCTGGGCCCAGGCCGCGGCCCGCCCGGTCTCCACGGCCACCCGTGCTCCCGTCGCGGCGGCCCGCAACGCGATGACCTGCGCCGTCCACAGCCCTCCGATCAGCAGCACGTCGTACGGCGTGGGCCGGTTGACGCCCAGAACCGAGGGCTGCCCCTGTGCGTCCACGCCGATCACGACGCCGTCGTCACCGATGGGCAGGGCCAGCGTGTCCACCTGCTCGGCGGAGAGCGCGTGGCGACGGTGCCGTGGCCCGAGCAGCCCGAACCCACTGCGCAGCGCCGTGCGGAACCCTTCGCCCGGGGTGGGCGGCACGGCCGGCGTGGTCGGATTCGTGACGGTCATCAGCGGGCACCCCCGAGCGGCAGAGTGGCGAGCATCGCGGGCAGCTGCTCGCGATCAAGCCGGACCAGACCTGTGCCGACCTGCCGGGCCCCTCGCTCCAACGCGCGCCGAGCCGTTTCGAGCTCGGCGTCACTGCGCCCGGTCACGCGCACATGCCCGCACAGCGACACTTCCTGCCGCTCGCCGTGGCGCAAGGTGAGGCTGAACGTCGTGGCAAGCGTCGGGACGGCGGTGAGCAGCGCGACGAGCTGCGGCAGCGACGGACCGCCCGCGTTCCCCAACTGCGGCCAGCGCCGCACCCAGTAGGTCGTGTGACGGCGGTTGTCGCAACGCCACGCGCGAGCGGACTCCTCCGTCCTGCGCTCCGGCAGCTCGGTCCGCCCGGCTTCCGCCGTGACCAGCGGATTGGCGCCTGCCGACGTGGCGATGGCGGCGGCCAGCTGCTCCTCGGTCAGCGCCGTGGCCCGGAAACCGGCCCCCGTCAGCCGACTGGCCAGCTGGTCCATGGCACGCACCACGCACTTCTGAGCACCCACGAACCCGCCCCCACGCGCCGCCACAGCCTCGGGACAGAGCTCAGGGTCAAGCTTCAGAGCGACCCACGTAATCCGTACGGCGGGTGCTCCGGTCTGGGCCTGCAGGGGGGCGTAGTTACTGACGGCCACGGACTGCTGGGGGAGATGCAGCGCGGGAGCGGGCTGGGTGTGCTGCACGATCTGCGCCGACTCCAGCCGGATCCCGTCCACCTCCAGGGCGTCCCTCACGAGCCCCACCGGCAGCGGCTGCCGCCCGCGCTCGGCCCGCAACGCGGTGGCATCCGACTCGACTTGGAGCACAGCGGTCACGAACGTCCCGTCGCCGACCATCCCGACCTGCCGCCGGTCCCGGTCTCCGTAGGCATACGTGCGCAGGGCAGGGTCGCACTCGACGGCCGGGGCGAACGCAGGCTCCGTACCCGGCGGTATCGGAGTGCTCGCTGCCCGACGTTTGCGTGCCCGCAATGCCTGTGCGGTGCCCAGCCATTCGTGCCAGGCGCGGCCACGACGGCGTACAAAAGCGAGCAGCACCAGCGCAGCGGAAACGACAGCGGTCGGCACGACGGCCAGCGGATCCACCACCCACGCGGCCAGCAGGAGGGCTGCGGCGACCTCGATCAGCACAAGTCGTTGCAAGCGAAATGATCCGAACTGCGCGGAACGGGCCCGGAGATGGAAAGTGACCGCCCCTCGGGGCGGCGACACGCCGACCCCAACGGGCGCTGCCTGCCCCTGAGTCCCGGGCCCTGATGGTCCCCGAGCCCCGGTCCGCGCTGCGGAAGCCATCAGTCCAACCCCCCGTAAACATCCCGAATCCCCCTGGTGGTCACGGCACATACGCACCCCAGGAGTGCCCGGGAACCTTACCCACCCCACACGCGCGATTACTCAACAGGCATAGTAGGGGCCGGGTCTGACAACGGAGGGTGGGGGTCGCATGCCCCCGGCGCTGCACGGGGGAGAAGCAGACACTCATGGCATCACGGCGGGACGAACTCAACGCCTACACCTTCGCGAAGCGCCGCACGCTGGCGTCCTTCATCCAGCCGTCGCCTTCGGGTTCGGAGGAAGGCGCACCACGCCCGCTGCGTGGTGTAGTCCCCGGCGTCATCGTCGGAGTGATCGTCCTGGCCGTCTTCGGCGCGTGGGGCATGTTCAAACCGGCGGCCAAGCCCGGCTGGGACAAGCCGAACGAGCACGTGATCATCGCGAGCAAGTCAACGACGCGATACGTGGTCCTGAAGACGGACGGCAAGCGCCAACTCCACCCGGTCCTCAACATGGCCTCGGCGAAGCTCCTCCTCGACGCCGACAAGGGCGACGTCATCAACGTCGACGAGTCGGTGCTCGACAAGGGCAAGATCCCGCACGGCGCCACCATCGGCATTCCGTACGCTCCCGACCGCCTGCCCTCGGAGACCGAGGCAGGCTCCGCCAAGCGCTGGGCGGTGTGCGAGCGCCCGGTCGAGGGCGGCAAGGCCATCCAGAAGGCCGCGTTCATCCTGGCGGAGCGCGACCAGAACAAGACCGAGGGCAGCGAACGGCTGCGCGGCGGTGAGTTGTTGTACGTCATCGGCCCCGACAAGGTCCGCTACGTAGTCGACGCGCAAGGGATGGCGTACCGGATCGCGGAGCGGGAACGGCTCGAATACCTCCTGCGCACAATCGTCGATTCAGGCCGTCAACCGCAGCGGGTATCCAAGGAGTGGCTGGACACGCTGCACTACGGCGACCCGATCTCCTACCCGAAGGTGGAGGGCACTCCCGGAGCGCCGGCCAATGTGGAGGGCCTCCAGGACCAACAGGCGAACAGGGTCGGCATGGTCCTCAAGGCGTCCGACGGGGCAGGGATGCAGCACTACGTCGTTGAGCCCGGACGGGTCGCCCCGGTCTCCGACTTCACCGCGAAACTGCTCCTCAGCAGCCGCGACTTGCTCAAGGTGGGCCAGAACGGCGGGGCCCGTGCCTTGAGCACCGCCGCCTTCACCCCCGACCCCGATGCATTCGACGCGTCGTACAAGTGGCCGAGCCAGACGCCGAAGGCCACCAACGAAGCCTCCGCCGACGCAGGGAGCCGTAACACCGTCTGCAATGTCCTGCGCAAGGTGGATGGCGGCAACGGCGACACCACGCTCAGCACCTGGGTGGGAACGGACTTCCCGGCGCCGCTGCCCACGGGCTCGTCCAGTGCGTACGTGACGGCCGGATCGGGCCTGCTCTACCGGCAGTTCACCGGTTCGGAAACGAAGGCGGGCGGCGTCTTCCTGGCCACGGACACGGGCCTGCGCTACGCGATGCAGTCCAACAGCGACAGCGCGACGGACGACGCGGGGATCGGCACCACGGCCAAGCAGCGCAAGGAGCAGCAGGCAGAGGCACGACAGGCGCAGACCCGCCTGGGCTACGCGAATACGGACGTGACTCCAGTACCTGCCCCTTGGTCCAAGTTCCTTCCCACGGGCCCGCGTCTCTCGACCTCGGCGGCACGCCAGCCGCAGGGCTCCTAGGCCATAGGGGGTCTGACGATGACGTACGCACGGCGCTGGCCGCACGTTGCAGCGGCCATGGCGGCGACCCTGACGGTGATCGCGACGACAACGGTGCTCGCCGCGCCCACCGCCACCGCGGCGGGCGACCAGTGCACGTTCCCGTCCAAGAAGTACGAGGGCCGCCCCTGGGCGCTGCAACGCGTACTTCTGGACGAACTGTGGCGCCAGTCCACCGGAAAGGACGTACGGGTGGCGGTGATCGACACGGGAGTGGACGTCAAGAACCCTCAGCTCAAGAGCGCGGTGGACGTGTCAAAGGGCCGCAACCTGCTCCCCAAGAACCTCAAGGACGACAACGGCGACAAGATCAAGCGCGGCAAGGAGAACGGCACGACGGACGAGGTCGGTCACGGCACGCGCGTGGCGGGCATCATCGCGGCCCGCCCGGCCAAGGACACCGGCTTCGTGGGCCTGGCCCCCGACGCGATGCTGATCCCCATCCAGCAGAACGACGCGGAGGGCCACGGCAACACAGAGACCCTCGCGAAGGCGATCGACCACGCGGTCGCCGCGGACGCGGACGTCATCAACATCTCCCAGGACACGGCCAACGCAGTGCGGCCGGACCCGATCCTGGAACAGGCGGTGGACAGGGCACTCGCGCGAGACAAGGTGATCGTGGCCTCCGCCGGCAACGACGGCCTGGGAGGCAACGACAAGCGGACCTACCCGGCGTCCTACGAGGGTGTGCTGGCGGTAGCGGCATCGGATCGCAACAACGAACGGGCCTCGTTCTCCCAGTCAGGCCAGTTCGTGGGCGTGGCTGCCCCGGGCGTGGACATGATCTCCACCGTCCCTGACGGCGGCCACTGCTCGGACAACGGCACAAGCTTCTCGGCCCCGTACGTGGCGGGGGTGGCGGCCCTGATCAAGTCCAAGCACAGCAACTGGACATCCCGTCAGATCACGGCCCAGATCAAGCAGACAGCGGAACGCTCGGTGGCGGGCCACGACCGCCTGGTCGGCTGGGGAGTGGTGGACCCGGTCCGAGCCCTGACGGAAGACGACCACCCGATCGAGACCCCGAGGGCCGAGGAGGGCATCACCCGAGCGAAGGCCCCAACTCCCGCTGAACTCCAGCTCGGTGAGACGGCGGAGGAACGGACGGCCCGGATCGCCACGTACGTGGCTGTGGGGGCGGCGGTTGTGGTGACGGGGCTTGGTGGGGCTGGGGTAGCAGTGAGGGATGCGCGGAGGCGGAGGGGTGTGGGAGTCAGGTAAGCCGCGACGCTGGTTCGTGGCAGAGGCGGACACGGAGCCCGGCCGCTATGGATACGGCGGGTGCCGATTCACCATCCCCGCCTATGAGAAGTTGCGGCGCCAACCGCGGGCAGCAACGTTGCCGCCGACCACATCTGAAGGAGCCCAACTCGGTCTGGGTGGCTGCCGTCGAGCCGAGCAGGCAGATCCGCGACGGCACCCTGAGTCGCCGAGATCAGTGGCGACTGCCTCAAAGGATGACAGAAGGACATGCCTGCTTGCCTTGATGCCGATGTCCGCGCTGACCGCCACGGTCCGGCTCTGAAAGCCGCAGAGGCTGCGACTTCGCCTGTTGTCCACCGGAGCGCAGATTGGCCCCCCGCCGCGGGCATCTGGGATCCGCTCGTCACTGGTCCTGGAGCGACGGCGTCACCGGTGCGTTCCATCGGCTCGACACCCTCACGAACCCGGCTGGTCAGCCATTTCAGCCACCCCGACGAACCCGAACCGCACCGCCGGAGACGTGGAATCCGGCGCCCAGGCGACGGACAGCCGGGCCCACGGCCTGTCCCCGGAAGCCCCCAACAAGCTGAAACGGCCTCCCCGTTGAACGAGCGAGCCGTCACGAAAGATCGAGGCTAGTGTATATGTCAGATACCCGAGTACACCCTGGGTGCCGTATGGGAACGGGGGATTGAGCGTGAGTTCTCAAGACATAAATCCGCAGATGGACCTAGCCGGGGAAGATGGTGCAGGAGGCCCTGGCATCCTGGCCAGCTCCGCGAGCGACAAGCAACGGGCCGTGACGCTCCTGAACGACTACCTCCTGGGGCAAACTCAGGCAGCTGGGCGTATGGCGGAGGGCGGCGGCCAAGTGAGTCCTCCCCTGTTGATGCCGCTGCCGCAGCCGGGGGTGAGTGTGATGAAACCAGACACCGGCCTGAAGGGGCTGTCGAACTGGGCTGTCGAGGCCGGCTTGTCAGAGGCGATAGTGGCCTGGCAAGGACAGGTGAGTCGGCTGACGGATCGACTGAACAAGGAACTGAAGGCGTTGCGAGGCACCTCCTCAGTACTCCATAGCCAGGATTCAGCCACCTGGGGGCAGTTGAACTCAATTGACGTGGACCCGCAGCGGCCTCGTAGCTCGCTCGACAGCATGTAACCGGGGGGACTGATCGTGCCACTGAAGTACGAGGACGTGATCGAGGCTGACCTCTCACCCCTCTCAGACGTTGCCGGAGCTTGGCGCAAGATGGGCGACCGCTTCGGCGAGTTGAAGGGTGAGTACAAGAAGCATGTGCCGCGTGCTTTGGCGAACGGCAAATGGCAGGGGGAAGCCTTCGGTGTGCAGCAGGACGCCGCCAAGGTCACGTCCTTCGAATACGCGGCCGCCAAGAAGGAGGCGCAGGCCATTGCCAGCCTGCTGAAGGATGCGCACACGGAGCTGACCCGGCTGCAGAAGGTGCTCAAGGATCTCGTCGCGGATGCGGAGGCGAAGGACTACAAAGTCGACGGATCTGGCAAGGCCACCTACGTCGGATTCGACAAACTCACCGCTGAGCAGTGGGAATCCTTCATACATGATCCAGATCGCACCCGGTTGGAGGCGCAAGCCCGGGAGCGTGCCCAGGGGTGGACCGATGAGATAGCCAAAGCGGTGAAGGCCATTGACGAGTCCGACCAAAGCATCCGGCGGGCGCTTGACCGTGCAGTGACGGACACTTCACCGGACGGCGGTGGTCGAAATGGGTTCAACGCAAGTGCCGTCGGTGATTTGAAGAAGGCGGGAGCTCGTGAGGAATCTGCCACTCAGAGCAACGGCTGGAGCGCGGATCGCAAGGGGGAGGTAACTGGCCCGTATGCCGATGCCACTGCCACTGGTGTCGGGTACGGAAAGGAGGGAATGGCCAAAGCGTGGGTCCAGCTCGCCCATCTGACCGGGCAGGGCGAGGTGACCAATGGCAATTTCAAACTTTCTGGAATCGCTGACCTTACGGCAGATGCCAGAGCCATGGGTACTTACGGGATCACCGATACGGGAATATCTGCGGACGGGGGAGCTTCCGCAGGTGTACGGGGAATGGTCGAGGGGCGTGTCGAGGGAAATCACTCGGGCGCATACGCAAGAGGAAACTATTTCGCTGGCGCTGAGGCAAAGGCTAAGGCGGCAGTTGGCCTGGAGAAGACTGGTCTTGGCGCGGAGGCATTTGCCGGAACGAAACAGTCTGGCGCTGCTGGTGTGGAAATTGGCGGTATTGGTATTGGCGGTACGCTCGAGACATGGGAGGGCGTGGGCGCGGAGGCGTTTGCGGGCTGGGAGAAGGATGACGACGGCAAGTGGCATATTGGCGCTAACGCAGGCCTCGCTGCCGCCGTTGGCGGGGGTGCAGGCGCTGAGATCACTGTTGATCCGGCCAAGGTGGTCGACACCGTGAAGGATGCCGGAGACGCATTGGGCGAGGTAGGGGGCGCGTTGGGCGATGCCGGAGGCGCCATCAAGGATGGTGTAGTCAGCATCTTCTGAAAAGCTGTTCTGTGACGTGACTATGGAGAGACCAGTGATACCTGCGACGCTGCCGGTGCCCCTCGAATTCCGGCTACCGGAGGCCTGGAGTCCAGCAAATCTGGACCAGGTCGATACTCCCGGAGTGGCCTTCGCCGCGGTGCACCCGGAGCCGGACAACGGGTTCGCGGCCAACATCACCATCGACGGCGAGTATCGGCTGGACGAAGCGACTCTGACCGAGATCGCTGAGGAGTCGGTACTCCGGATGCGCGAACTTGATGGGTCGCTGGTCGTCCTTCATCGCAAGGAAGCCGGGTCCGGCGAAGCTCCCGCTCTGACACAGACCCTTCGTTTCTCGACCGTCACAGGCGGCGTACACCGCGATCTCGTACAGATTCAGGTCTACTTGGTGATGTTGGACGTCCATGACGCCAGTAAGCGGGCGGTGATCCGGCTGGCCCTGACCGCCGCCGCGAACCAGATCGACAGTGTCTTGGGCGACTTCCAAGATTTTGTGAGTACCGTCCGCCCTGACAGCGGATCGAAGTAAGGGAACGGCTACATCGTGAACAGCGGTAACGACACAGAAGAAGCAGCAGAGATGTACGCCCGGGTCGAGGCTGTCATCGCAGGTACGGAGTACCAGTTGACCCGGACGGAGCAGGGGTTTGAGCTGAGCGTCGACGTTCGCGTGCCACATCGGCGATGGAGTCAGTCTACGCAGCTATGGACGTACGATGTCGCGTTGAATTCGGAAACCATGACATTTACGATCAACGATGTCGTTCGTACTGAGCGCCGGTCGGTCGACGGGCGGCTGCTGATGAGTGAGACCGTAGCGGGCCGAAAAGTGACCCGTATCTCTCGCCGGGCTCTGGACGGCTCGGCTCACTACTCCTTCTCCTCGGCCGATGGCCACCGTCTGATCAGGGATGCCGCAGAGGAATCGGGCTGGGAGGAATTGATGCCTGCTTCCGTGTACTCGGCCCGATCGTCTCTCATCTTGGGTGCAGCCATTGCGCTCGCCATGGTGGTCGGAATCGCGATAGCGTTCGTGACTGGTTCTCTGTGAAGGTCCCGCGAAGGAATCGACTCGTAACGCGTGTCATTCGTTAACGGCTCGAGCTGGCGGCCTTTGTTGAAGAGCTCGACTACTTTGGCTTCTGGTCAACCTTGATATCGATTTGAACTGCCTCTTCGCTGGATTTGCGGTCGGCAGTGACCGTGAGCCCGTACTTGGTACCATCGGGGGTCGTAAGCGTACACCTAGTATTTGCCCCCTCTTTCGCCTCCAGCTTGCTGGGGCAGTCGACGGTTTTCGGCGCCTGTCCAACCTGTTCTGTCAGGGAATCCGCGACCTGCTTTTCCAGTTCTTCGGTTCCCACCGAGTCGGAAGATGACTTGGTTGTGACGCTACAAGCGGTAAGTGTTAGGGCACCGATTGCTGCGAGTGCCGCGATCCTAGTCATGGCGTACATGCGTCTCCCTGATGTAGTTCGACGAGCAAGATTATCAGTCGCTGCGCTTTTGGTCTCGCCCGGACTGGATGACATGCATCTCATTAGGTCTCGGGACATTTGCACGATATCGCTCCCATTGACTGTAATGTGTTCGCTTGTTGTGGGTTCATTCAGGTTGGGAATCGCGTCCTGGTCGGGCTCTTGAGCCTCGCGCTTTCGTGAAGCCAGGTGTCCAAAAGGCGTTCGGTCAGACGAAAAGTGCCTCTGACCAGTGTCTGCGTCGGGGTGATTGGGCGGTCGGTGGTCTTGTAAGCGGGTGGTGTCCTGGCGATGGAGATCGTCCGCAAGAACGGGCTGGATCACGCAACATCGGCGACCCTGTCCCTCATCAGCTGGGCCGAAGGCCCTGACGGCGATCCGCTTCGCACAGACCCAAGTCCGCCAGGAGGTCGGGACGTTGATGGACTTCGTCGACCACAGCAGCGGCTAGAGCGGGGAGCCGTTCGCGGCCCCGCTGCGGTCCGGGGACGCGGGTGTCGGCGTGGGCTGTGGCGACCGAAACGTTGCATTGGGCGGAGATCTGGGTGGGGTTGTCGTGCCTGCGCAGATACACCAGGGCGGACCATCGCGCGCTGACGCAAGGGCAGGTTGCAGCGCGGATACTCGCGCGGGTAGCGCTGCGTATCGTGACCCACTCGGCCGGAGAGCGAGGGAGGTCGAATGCGGCAGATTCGGAAGCCGACGAGGCCGCTGTGTTCGACGTGTTGAGACGTCGAATACCTCCCCCAATGACAAGACAGCCTCGTCCGTCGCGCACCCCCCGACTGTCGCCTGAGCAGGGGGCAAGCTGAAACAGCTCAGTGTCACGGCCGCCTGCATGGGTGGACTCGGCCCTGCTCCTGTCGGCCCCTCCCACCGCCCTGTCGGCCTGCTTGTGCAAGAGGTCGTGAGCATGAATGCCTTGGGGTCGGCCTTCCCCAACTCATCGTTGCGTACTGCCAGATCGCATTCTTCGCCCCATCTGTGTTCCTGGTGGAAGGAGTTCATTCAGCTGAGTTCTCGTGGTGTTGATCGTCTGCCTTGGCCCTCACCGTTGTCACTCGTCCCCTGACATGAGGTTCCTCCCGTTGCTTGGTAGGGCGACGGAGTCCAGATCCCCAGTGCCGAGTCCTACTGCCAGGTTTGCGGGATCGAGAAGGCTTTGCACGTGTGCTCGCGTCGGGATTCGTCTTGCTGGTTCAGCGGTGGCCAGGTGGCTGGCCCGATGATGCTGGAGCGGAGGCGGGCACCCCTGTTGGCTGGTAGATGGCCCTCGCTGAGAGGAGGTGGGGGCTCGTGGCAGGGTTTGGCGGCGCGGTGGGCGCTTTGGATGGCTGATTTCCAGCTTCCCTAACGCACAGTTCAGTTGGCAGTCACGATTAGTGTGACTAGAGTGACGCGGGCGCGATAAGTGACCACCTAGCCACCGCGATCGTGATGGTCGGGGCAGGCAGGTAACGGGGAGGGTAGGCATCGTGCTTGCTACAGATGGGCGCGGGGGTGCGGCGCCGTCATCGGGCGCCGACCTCAAGCGCGGACTGGAGGCGCTGAAGACCTTTCGTCGGCGCGTCAACACGCTGCTCACGGAGTTCGAGGGTTCGGCGGGCGGTTCGAGCGAGGTCGGGGGATGCAAACTCTCCCGGGGTTCCTTCAGCGGTGGGGGCAGCGCGTTTCCCGCGGCCGATGGCCTGTATTCGCAGTACGACCAGGTGCACGAGCGGCTGACCTCGCTCTCCAAGATGCTCGGCGACCAGATCGACGCCATGGGCATCGCGGTACATGGTGCGGACGTTGGCTTCGACAACCTTGAAGAGGATCTGCGGCAGCGTTTTTGGGCGATCCAGACCAGGGTTGACCGCGACGAGGCTGCCGCTCAGCGCGAGAAGGACGGCATGCCTGATTCGCCCCGTAGCAATGGCGACGCCGGCTCTGACTCCGGGTGGCGCTGATGAGTTTCGAAGGTCACCGCCTCAACGACATGATCGACTTGGTCGAACAAGCGAACCCCGCAGACCTGGAGAGCGCTGGCGAGGCCCTCAAGAAGGCGCGCAACGCGATTGCCGTGGCCGCCAAGGAGCTCGGCGAGCACATCGATCGAGTCGACTGGGAAGGGGCGTCGGGGGAGGCGTTCCGCAAGTGGGGCAAGAACCTCGTCAAGGACACGCACCAGCTCTCCGACTTCGCGGACACCGCCAGCGTTCAAATCGCCTCGGCCGGCGCGGGGCTGGCGTCTGTCCGTAGCTCCATGCCGCCCCGGGACCAGCGCACCGACCCAAAGACGGTCGAGGACATCCCGACCCCCAAAAGGGTCGACGGTAATGCGGAGTACGACGCTGCGGCCAAGGCGGAGACCCATCGTCAAGAGGCGATCAACCAGATGAATCGGTTGTCGTCGTTCTACCAGGTGTCGCAGCACTCGATGGCTGGGCAGGAGCCGCCTACGTTTTCGACCATGCCGAATGTCGGAGTACCGAGGCCTGTGGAGCAGGACGGCTATAAGCCCGAGGGCCAGGGCCCGGCCTATTCCGCCACTGCCGTCGGCGACGGTCAGGTGGAGCCCCGCCGCTCTGTCGACGCCCCGATGGCAAGCGACGCGCGCCCAGATGACTCCTCATCGCCTCGTATCGGTGAACATGGACCGATCGTCGCTCCGGACTCGATCGTCTCCCCGGACCGGCCTGTAGGTACGGAAATTGACAGCGTCGGTACCTTGCCGCCGCAAACCGTGAACCCGGCACCTGGTTCGTTACCTCCGGGACCCGGCCCAACGGGTATTGGCGGGGAGCCTGTTCCCCCGCTCGTTGGTGGCCCTCGGAACCCTGGGATCAGTGGTCCTGTGGCCCGTACCTCGGTTCCTGCAGGAGGTCCGAAGACGTCGCTACCGCCTCCAGGTCGAACGATGGGCCCACCAGGACCAACCGCGGGTCCTGGACGTAGTCCGTCGGGTCCGATTGGGCGTACAGGCCCGACAGCCCAAGGAAGAAGCATCAGTGGCCCGACCGTCACCGGACAGCCGCCAATGGGGCGTGCTGTAACCGGGGGAACACCACGACCGGGCGATGCGAAGGGTCCGCGTTCTGGAATCTCTGGGACTGGTGCAGGGCGAGCCAACGGCGTTGTCGGAGGGCGGCCCGCCCCCGGTCCGGTGTCGGGTTCTGGTGCTTCCCGGGTGCCGCGTGGCCCGGTCATCGGCACAGAGGGTACAGGTGGTTCGAGGTCCACAGACGGAGGTGGAAAACAGCGCGGGGTAGTGGGATCGACACCCCACGGCACCGTTGGTGGGGGCCGGTTGCCTCGCCGATCCATCAGCAACGCTGACGGAGTTGTTGGGACCCCCAACAGGCGTATGCCGACGCGCGGGGGTCGCGGAGACGGGTTCACCACTGGTGGAACAGGCTTGGTGCGTGGCTCTGGGGGCGATAGGCAGCGCCCTGATCAGGACGAGGACGAGGGCGCGCAGCGGCCGGCCCACCTGGTCGAGGACGAGGAAACATATCTGCCTAGTAGTCGGCGGCATGTGCCGCCGGTAATCGACTGATCGCGAGCGAGGACGTGCAGGTCATGAAGCCAAAGTTCAGCCGACATGGCGGAAGGGTTGCACCGTTTACGGGGTCAGCACGGAGATTTGTCGCTCTCGCGGGCTCAGCGGTCGGCGCGTTGGCCCTCGTGTCAGTCGGGTTGGTTCCGAGTGCCGTTGCCGACGATGTTCGGTCGAAGCAGTGGCACTTGGATGCTATGGGCGCCGATGACCTGTGGAAAGTCAGCACTGGCAAGGGAATCAAAGTCGCAGTCATCGACACGGGCGTCTCGGAGACACCTTCCCTCGCTGGCCGCGTGCAGGCGGGCAAAGACGTGACGGACGTGCCTGGCGGTCCGCTGGATGACTACGACGGACATGGGACCTCGATGGCAGAACTGATCGTGGGATCCGGACGTGCTGGGGGTATCAAGGGATTGGCACCCGGTGCTGAGGTCGTCTCCTTCCGTACCGGACTGGGAAACAAATTTGGGAAGAAGGAAGACCGAAGCGCCGAGGCCATTCGAGCAGCGGCAGACAGCGACGTTCAGATCATCAGCATGTCCTTCGGTGGCGACCTCATGTACCCAGATCAGAAAGAGGCCGTGAAGTACGCGGCCTCCAAGGGGAAACTGATGTTCGCCAGTGTCGGAAATGACGCTGAGAAGAAGAACTTCATCGGGTATCCCGCTGCGTACCCATCCGTCACCGGAGTCTCCGCTGCCGACAAGTCCGGCAAGGTTGCCAAGTATTCGGAGCACGGTGACTATGTGGATCTGGCGGCGCCGGGGCGGAATCTCCCCACGTGGTGCGATGCGACCTTCCGCTCGTACTGCGACGGGGAAGGCGGGACTAGCGCGGCCGCAGCCATCGCCTCCGCCTCCGCCGCCCTGATCTGGTCCAAGCACCCCAACTGGACCGCCAACCAGGTCCTCCGCGTCCTCATCGATACAGCAGGCCGCGACTGGCCGAAGGACGATCCGAGTGTCTACCTCGGCTACGGACTCGTCCGGCCCGCTCCCAACTTGCTGGAGGGCAAGGGGAACCCTGGCCCTGCGGACGTCGACCCCCTCACCAACGAGAAGACCCCCGGCGTCGGTTCCGGCAAGGAGGCTTCCCCATCCGCTTCCGCACCAGCTGAGTCGCACCCCCCGAAGGGCCCCGCAGACGGCGGGGCCGCTGCAGCGACGTCAAGCTCGAAGTCCACTGACAGCGATAACCAGTTGTGGTTGATCCTCGGTTCCATCGCCGCAGCCGCGGTGATCGGTGGCGGTGCCTTCGCGGCGATGCGGGCCAGGCGCAGAGCCTGAACGCGGCGCAGCATCACCCGACCCATACCAACAAAGGTTCAAGAAGGGAGCCCAGCCGTGGCTGACGGCCAGAAGTTGAACAACGAGCAAGTGGCGCTGCTGAAGAAAGAGATCGTGGGCAAGTACGAATCGGTCCAGCAGCAGCTCAAGCGTCTCCAGGGCACCCTCGACACGATGGAGGTCAACTGGCGGGGCGTCGGAGCTCATGCGTTCGACAAGAAGCAGACTGAGCTCAACGAGCGCATGCAGGCGATCGGGCGGATCCTGGTGGACTTCCTGGAGGGCATCAGCGGCAACGAGAAGCTCACGGACGGCCTTGAGGACCAGGTCCGGTCGACGATGGACAGCATCGACGTGCAGTACGGCGGCAAGCAGTCGGCCATCAACAGCTACTGAAGCACGTCGGTCCCTGGGGAACGACCCTCCATAGCAACTGAGAGACGGGGTAGGCATGGCAAACGTTCACTATGGTGAAATGGCGGTCAAATATGGTGGCCTTGACGCCATCACGACCGAACTCGGCAACCAAGCCAAGCAGTTGGAAGCTGACCTCGCGGACATCAAGCGGGCGGTGGCGAAGGTGGCCGAGGGCTGGGAGGGCAAGGCCCACGAGGCGTACGTCCTGAAGCAGAAGGAGTGGGACAACAACGCCGAGGCCATCCACCGGGCTCTCGTCGAAATCGGCCAGAAGGTCGGCCAGGCCGGCGGTGACTACCGCGGCGGCGACCTGAAGGGTGCCAGCTACTTTCAGTGAGGCCGAGCGGAATGCAATACCGGGGTGGACACGCGCGGGAGGTGTCCACCCCGGCTCGTCGAAGTGGTGAGCGCGGCAGCTGTGGGTGGTCCGGCTGTGAGGGTGTGGGATGCGGGCTCGCGGTTTCCGAGGATCAGCCCATAGAGGTGGATCTACTCCGCCCCTACGCCACCATTCTGAGGCGAAGGCTCCAGGTCGAACTCCCCGTCCCGCGCCCCGAGTACAAACGCCCGCCACTCCGCCTCGGTGTACCGCAGGACGGTCTCCGGCTCGACGGACGACCGCATGGCGACGGCTCCCGCGGGGAGGTACGCGATCTCGACGCGCTCCTCGTGTGCCTCCGCCCCCGGCGCGCTGTGCCACTCGACGCCGGAGATGTCGAGAGCGTAGAGCTCGTCCTTCTCCCGCTCCTTGCGCGCCTTGATGTCCTGCTCCGACTCGTGGTCCTCTGCCTCGGCCATGATGAAGCGGCCCCTTCCTGACGTGCCAACGAACGGTTGGCTCAGCCTACTTGGAGCCTTCGGTGGCTGCTTCGCAATGACCTGGTTTGTACATCGCGCGAGGGTCTCCGTGTCTGTCCAGTCGAACATCGGGCTCCGTCCCAGGCGCAGGGCTGACTAGGATGACGCCGATTCAAGAGCGTCGAGAATGCTGGAGAGATCTTCTCTCGCTGCTGCGCAGAATTCTTGATCCTCTTCCGTGATGTAGACCATGGCCTCATTGAATTTACTTCCATCGGGGCCGGCCTGCTGGATGAGGTGAGTAGGTGCGATCATCCAATTCCTTGTGGCCTTGAACGTCCATTCAAGACTTGTGGGCGTCTCTCGGATAACCGCCTCGAAAATCTCCCTAAGGTTGTCGCGAGGCTCTTCGAAGCGCCACGAGATAAAGGATACTTGGAGATATCCATATGTGGGGTGCCGTTCGACAGGGGACCTCAGCCAGACCACCGAGCCGAAATTGTTCAGTACTCGTTTGATCCTGTCGCGCCGCGTATTGTCAATCAATGGGCTACCTGCATCTTAGCGACGCCCCCCAAGGCGGGGGTATCTGGTAATCCCCGTTATGCCTGATGAATTTCTCTCCGTCGTTCACGTGGCGGACCTGCTGGGCCCTCTGCCGTGCGTCACCCTGGGCACGCTCCTCGGGGGAGGGGCCGAAGCCCTCGTCCAGCAGGGCCTCGTACTGCTCATCGCTCATACCGGAGGCTCGTTGGGCGGCCCCAGGCCCGAGCAAGGTCGAGGTCATCGCATCCCGGCCGGCGTCGGCATAGCCCTGCCGGATGTTGTCCCCCGCCTTCTCGAACGACTCCTCGCTGTAGTCCGGGTTGGCGAAGGCATGGTTCTCGGCCAGCTCGTCCCAGCTCATCCCGGTGACCTCGTCCTCGGTCGCGTACGGATTGCCGCCCAGGGAGTTCGACAGGACCTTGAAGGACCCGCCCACGTACTGCTCGGTCTCGTACATCGTCCCGGCCGAAAGGCCCACTCCCTGCGCGAAGTCGTTCCCTTCCTTGACCAGGGTCCGCACACCCCACTCCCAGCGCTCGCAGAACGAACCAAAGGCGGACGTCAGGCCGCCGTGCCCCAGCTCGAGGCCCGTCAGAGCGATGTCCTCAAAGCCGCGACCAGCGCTGGCCGCACCGATCGGTCCGAGCTCCTTGAGCTCCTCCAGCGTCAGGTTGATCCCCTGGGCGATCAGGTCCAGGCCGCCTGTCGCCAGATCGGACGCGTCGTCACTCACTGCCTGTCCTCCCCGTGTTCGTGGGCGTCGACCGCCACCGCGTCAGGGACGATCCCCAGCACCGGCGGAAGCAGCACCTCGTCGCCCTTGCTCCCTATGTCCAAGGCCACGCCACACGGCACACCGACCGCCGGAACGACTCCGTCCAGCAGTCGGGCACCCAGCAGGCATTGGTAGTCCCACTCGCGAGCCCCGTCCCCTCGCGTGACCGCGAATCGAGCCAGCGCTGCCTCGTCCGAGAAGGCGTAGACCCATCGGACGCCGTTGAGATCCGCAGTGAGCGGGCACGCGTCCTCACCGAGCGGCAGCAGGACCGCAGTGCGCCGGAATTCACCGAGCAAGGCGGCGAACTCCCGGCGTATGCGGAGGCTGTCGTCCCGCGTGTCGGGCCCGGCAGCCACAGGCACGGTCATGTCGGCCAGGTCCGCGAGGCGGGACCGTCGACCGTGTCCCGGTCGAGTCCCTTCCCCGTTGTCGATCATGGTTCAAATCCTCATGCGGTCCGGATCAGGCAGCGGTCCTCAGAACTCCCCGGCCACCAACCCCGTCTGCACCAACGGCTTCCCCCTCCGACGCGAGACGAAGGTCCCCCGCCCCACCGGCATCGGCCGCGGTCGCACCCCGCCGAGAAGGTCGCCCTCGCCCGGATCGCCGGCGAGCACCACACCCTGCGCGCCCAGTTCCTTCATCCGCTGCATGAAGGGTTCGTACAGAGCTCGCCCCGCGCCGGCCGTCGACCGCGCGATGATGAAGCGGACGCCCACATCGCGGGCGAAGGGGAGCAGCTCGGTGAGCCGGCCCAGCGGATTGCCGCTGGAGGTGGACACCAGGTCGTAGTCGTCGACGATCACGTACACCGTCGGGCCCCGCCACCAGCTGCGCTCTCGCAGCTGTTGGGCGGTGACGTCGGCAGTGGGCGTGCGGCGGTTCATCAGGTCGGCCAGGGCCGTCATGTGGTGGTCCATGGCGTTGGACATGGGGATGTACTCCGCCAAGTGCGAGGCCGGGGTCACGTCCAGGAGGGAGCGGCGGTTGTCGACCACGAAGAGTTTGCAGTCGTCGCCGCTGTAGCGCTCCGTGAGGCGGGTGATCAGCAGCCGCAGCAGGTTCGACTTGCCCGACTCGCTCTCGCCGAAGACGAAGAAGAACGGGTCCTGCTCGAAGTCCACGAAGACCGGTTCGAGGTTGGTCTCGTCGAGGGCGAAGGACACACCCCGATTCGGGAAGACGTTTCCGGGCGGGAGCTGTTCGGAGGGCAGCTCCCTCGGCAGCAGGCGGACCTCCGGTGCGCCGGGCCCCGTCCAGTGGCGGGACACCTCGGCGGTCAGGATCGACGTGGCATCGGCGAGGTCCGTGTCGGACGACAGGCCGTCGATGCGCGGGACCGCCGCCATGAAGTGCTGCTTCTGAGGGGACTGGCCCCGGCCGGGCACCCCTGCGGGGACGTTGGCGGCGACCTTGCGGTCGAACTCCGAATCCATGGTGTCGCCGAGGCGCAGTTCGAGGCGGTTCATGAGGTGGTCCTTGAGGTTCGCACGGACCTCCATCGACCTCGATGCCGTGAGGATCAGGTGGACCCCGTAGCCGAGGCCCCGTGCCGCGATGTCCAGGACCGCCGGCTCCAACCCCTCGTACTCAGTGCGGAAGTTGCCCCACCCGTCGATGATCAGGAAAACGTCACCCCACGGCTGGTCTGCCACCGTGATGTCGCCCCGCGCCCTGCGCGCCCGGAAGTCGGCGATCGACGGGACGCCGGACGTACGGAAGAACTCCTCGCGGCGCGTCATCACGCCGTACACCTCGGCGACCGTGCGCCGCACCCGCTCGGGGTCGAGACGCGAGGCGACTCCGCCGACGTGGGGGAGCCCTGCCACGGACGCCATTGCGCCGCCGCCGAAGTCAAGGCCGTAAAGCTGCACCTCGTACGGAGTGTGGGTGAGGGCGAAGGACGCCATCAGGGAGCGCAGCAAGGTCGACTTGCCGGACTGCGGGCCACCGACGATCTGCATGTGACCCGCCGCGCCCGAGAAGTCGCACCGCAGTGCGTCACGGCGCTGCTCGTACGGCTTGTCGACCAGGCCGAGGGGGACGACGAGCTTCCCCGCTCCCTCGTACCCGGGCTGCGTGAGCCCGCGCCCCGGCACGGCCGCGAGCCCCGGAAGCAGCTGGTCCAGGGACGGTGGACTGTCCAGCGGCGGCAGCCACACCTGGTGGGCCGCCGGGCCCTGCGCCTCCAGGCGGCGCACGATGACGTCGAGGACGGTGTCTGCCAGCGCGTCGTCCGGGTCCGTCGCCGACTGCGTGCGCGGCTCCGGGACGGCCGGCGCGGCGGCATAGCGCACGGGGACCTCGGCCGCCGTGAACAGCACCGGACGGCGGTCCACGGGCAGCGGGCCACCCAGAGCCGCGGCCTGCGCGGAGCCCGAGCGGTACACCCCAGAGACGTAGGCCGCTTTGAAGCGGACCATCTCGTCCGTGCCGAACTTCAGATAGCCGGAGCCGGGCACGTTCGGCAGCTGGTACGCGTCCGGCACACCGAGCGCCGCGCGCGATTCCGCGGCGGAGAACGTGCGCAGGCCGACCCGGTAGGAGAGGTAGGTCTCCAGGCCGCGCAGTCGGCCCTCCTCCAGGCGCTGCGACGCAAGGAGCAGATGCACGCCGAGCGATCGGCCGATGCGGCCGATCTGCACGAACATCTCGATGAAGTCCGGCTTGGAGGTGAGCAGTTCGCTGAACTCGTCGATGACCAGAACCAGGGACGGGATCGGCTGGAGCGGGGCGCCGGCCGCACGCGCCTTCTCGTAGTCATGGATGTTGGCGTAGTTGCCCGAGTCGCGCAGCAGCTCCTGACGCCGGTTGAGCTCGCCTCGGATGGAGTCGCCCATGCGGTCGACCAGCGTCAGGTCGTCCGCCAGGTTGGTGATCACGGCGGCGACATGCGGCATCTGCGCCATGCCCGCGAAGGTCGCACCGCCCTTGAAGTCCGCAAGCACGAAGTTCAGGCTCTCGGAGGAGTGGGTGACGGCGAGGCCGAGTACCAGAGTGCGCAGCAGCTCGGACTTGCCGGAACCGGTGGCTCCCACGCACAGCCCGTGCGGACCCATACCCTCCTGCGCCGCCTCTTTGAGGTCCAGCATTACGGGGCGGCCGTCCTCACCGACACCGATCGGAACGCGCAACCGCTCGGCCTGAGCGCGCGGGCGCCACGTCCGGGCCGTGTCGACCGAGTTCGCGTCACCCAGGCTCAGCAGGTCCGTGAACTCGAGATTGGCCAGGAGCGGTTCGTCGTCGTCCCCGCCCGATGCCACCCGCAGTGGGGCCAGCTGTCGGGCCAGCGCCTCGGCGCCCTCGTAGGAGAGGAGGTCGGGCGTGCCCTCGTACACCAGACCGTGCCCGGATTCGATGCGCAGCGACCTTGGCTGCACGACGAGGGACAACCCACCCCGTCCGTCGCTCAGTTCTCCGGGCACGACCTCAAGGACCGTCACGCCTTGCAGCCCTTCAGGGGAGGCGAGGACCGACATGGGAGGCAGTGACAGGCCATCGAGTACGACGACGATGTGCGGCTCGTCCGGCACATGAGCCCCGCCGGGGTGGAAGCGGGGGCGGCCCTGCAAGCGGGCGGAGAGCATCGCCTCGAGCTCTGTCGGGTCGCCGGTGATCAGGCGGCGGCTGCCCGCACCGTCCGCGGTGCCCTGCGTCTGGCAGTGCGGGAGCCACTTGGACCACTCCCACTCCGGGGCGGCCGTCCGGCCGACCGCAACAGCGATCACCAAGTCCTGGGGGGAGTGCAGCGAAGCGAGCGAGCCGGTCAGCGCGCGAGCCGCTGCCCGCACCGTACGGGGGTCACCGCTGACCGTCACGTGGTAAAAGGCCCGCAGGGAGACCGCCATCGGCAGGTCCTCCAGCGTGCTGTGCGCGGCGAGGAAGCGCTGCATCGCACCCGCGGTGAGCGGCTCCAGTTCGTCCACGGCCGCGGTCTGCGGCGGTACGAGCGCAGTGGCGAGAGCCTGCGGGCCGAGCCCGACGCGCACCTGCCCGAAGTCCTCGTCCCCCGTGCGGCGTTCCCAGACCCGGCTGCCCTCGGCGACCAGGGCCCACAACTGCTCCGGGGACGGGTGGAGGTAATACTGCGCGTCACGCTGGGCTCTGGCGGTGTCCAGGGCCTGCCGCCGGGTCTGCTTCAGGTAGCGGAGGTAGTCGCGGCGCATGTCGGCCAACTGGCCCTGCGTTCCGCGCCGGTAGCGGATCAGCATGGCGACAGACATCGCCACGGTCGACACGACCATCACCATGCCCATGATCTTCATGAACGGATGCGAATTGGGCATGAAGAAGAACACCACGGAGCCGCCCATGCCCAGCATGGGGAGGAGCTGCATCATCGCGCCCTCCTGCTGCCCACGCGGCAGCTCGGGCGGAGGCTGCAGCACGACCTCTTCGGTGGGCACCTGGGACGGCAGAGCCCGAGGTGGGCGCTTCACGACGATGTGGCTCACTACGCACCAATTCCCCTACAGGGCCGAGGTGTTCCGTCCGCCGCCCCGTTTCAGGCGGACGCAGGCCGCTGTGTAATCCTACTGATACGGGTGGTGACCGGTCGGCGGTAGGGTGCCGATGTGCGCGTGAGCACGTGCTAATCCGGCCGCGGAAGCGTCCAAGCAACCGGCCGATGAATCGGGGCATTTGGCGGTATGTGGTGGGGGCCGACCCCAACAACCAGCCAGCCGGAGCTGATTGCGCCGCGATGCACCGTCCGATGCGGCACAGTCGGCGAACACGCCGATTACGCAACACCAGCATCACTGATGACATCGCCATCAGGACCACCAGCATTGAGGGGGAGCAACAAGGTGAGCATGACGGCCTCCGCGACGGCCACCGGATCGGGCCGACCCGGCCAGGGAACGCCGACGGGGCCACCCCCCTCCGGTGCCGGCACGGGATTCGGCTTCTGCCGGGTCACGATCGTCGCGCCCGACAGCCGGATCGACGTGGCGCTGCCCGACGACATCCCGGTCGCCGACATCTACCCGGAGATCCTGCGCCTCTCCCGGCAGAGCCCCGCCGAAGGCGCCCCCGTCGGCTACCACCTCGTACGCCGTGACGGCGCCGTGCTCGACAGTGCCCGCTCCTTCGCGGCGCAGCGCATCCTCGACGGCGAACTCCTCACCCTGCGTCCGTTCTCGGAGTCCCTGCCGCCCGCCGTCTTCGACGACGTCTCCGAGGCCATCGCCTCCGCGGTGACGCGTGACCGCACGCTGTGGAACGGCGACCTGACGCGGGTGGCGGGGCTCATCGGCGGCGCCGTCCTGCCGGCCCTCATCGCTTTCGTGGCCTGGACCGCTGAGCCCCGTCACGACATGCACAGCCTCCCGGGGATCCTCGCCGCCGTCGCCGGCCTGCTGCTGCTCACTCTCGGCTGCGTGCGCGCGCGGATCTACGACGACCGGGCCTCGGCCATCGCACTCGGCCTCGGCGCTCTGCCGAACGTGGCTGTGGCCGGCTCCGGCCTGCTGCCCCTGACCGAGAGCCAGGGCATCGGCAGGCTCCAGTTCCTGCTCGCCTGCGCGGCCGTGCTCGTCGCCTCGGTGATCCTCACCCTGGTGTCACCGCGCGGGGACGGCCCGTTCGTCGCCTTCGTCCTCGCCTCGGCCGTCGGCCTGCTCACGGTGTTCATCGCGACGCTCAGGAACCTGGAGCCGATCGAGACCGCGGCGCTCTGCGCCCCGCTGGCCGTGGGGGCCCTCGCGTTCCTGCCGGGTCTTTCCATGCGGTTCGCCCGTCTTCCCATGGGCTTCGAGTCCCCGCACGCCGCGCGCAGCGAGTACGGCGCGGAGCCCGAGCCGCAGGAACCGATCGACGCCGAACGGATCGCCGCCCAGGCACGCCGCGGTCACGAACTGCTCGTCGGCCTGGTGGGCGGCTGCGCCTTTGTCTCCGTCGGGGCCGCGGCGGTACTCGGCTTCTCCGACGACGTATGGGGGCAGCTGCTTGCCTTCGCCACCGGCGTCGCGATGCTGATGCGCGCCCAGCTCTTCCGCTACACGGCGCAGGTCGCGGCGACACTGGCCGCGGGCCTGGGGGCGCTGGTGCTGCTCGGTCTCGGCCTCTGTATCAACCCGCCGCGCGCGCTGATGCGCGATGCCCTGCTCGGCGACAGCGCGGCTCTCAACGTCCGGACGCTGTGGCTCGTCGCTGCGATCGCGGCCGCCTCCGCACTGGTCACCGCCGTAGGCCTGATCACATCGCGCCGGGGGGTCACCCCCTTCTGGGGCCGCTTCACGGAGATCGCGGAAGGCTTCGTCCTGCTGACGCTGGTTCCGCTTACGCTGGCAGTCTTCGACGTCTACGCGGCAGCGCGGGCCATGACCAGCTGACCCCGGCTGGGTCCGGCCGAAGCGAGCCAGGCCCTGTGGCCCCGGTCAAGCCTCCACAAGTCGACTGGTACCCTGTGTAGCGGCCGTATGTGTACGCGCCCCCGGACCCCCTCATCGAGGACCTGGAGGCAGCGCCCAGCGGACCTCGCCTCCCGAGTTATGGAAGCTCCCCTGCGATTTAGACCAGGGGCACTCGGTGGCCACGAAAAGACTACGAGGAGTAAGCGTGTCGCTCGACGCCGCTACGAAGAAGCAGATCATGACCGAGTTCGGCCAGAAGGAGGGCGACACCGGCTCCCCCGAGGTCCAGGTCGCCATGCTCTCCCGCCGCATCTCGGACCTGACCGAGCACCTCAAGACCCACAAGCACGACCACCACTCCCGTCGTGGTCTGCTGATCCTGGTCGGTCAGCGTCGCCGTCTGCTGCAGTACCTGGCCAAGAAGGACATCAAGCGCTTCCGTGCGCTGGTGGACCGTCTGGGCATCCGTCGCGGTGCGGCGGGCGCGAAGTAAGACATCGTGAAGGGAGCGGTTCCCACGCAAGAGGGGACCGCTCCCTTTGCTGTACGCGCGATTCGCGCCGACAGCGGCATGCGCGGCGGCATCGCCGGGCACAAGACCGCTCGGCACGGAATCGCAGTACACAAGCGTGCCGTACGTGATGTACGCATGCTCTACGTGCGAAGTGTCACCGGCCCTTTGTAGTCTGGTCGCACAACGTCATAGACAACGTCATACGCACACCCCATACCGGACTGGGCAGAATCGGACTGCACGGTTCGGAGACGTAACGGCGTCGCACATGGCGACGAGACGACGTCAACCGAACGAGGAGAAGCGCGCCTCAAGGAAAGCCGCCGCCGGTCCTCGGTAGTGGCCCCCGGGGTCAGCGCGATGTCGCAGAGACGTCGCGAGACCCCCGGGTGCTTCGATCGAAGACCGGCCCGCACCAGTAGGAGCGCTTCTCCGCCACCGTCCCCGCGCCACACGGGCCAGGGGACGAAGACGAGGAGAATACGCTAGTGGAGAACGAGACCCACTACGCCGAGGCTGTTATCGACAACGGCACTTTCGGTACCCGCACCATCCGCTTCGAGACGGGCCGCCTGGCCAAGCAGGCCGCAGGCTCCGCCGTCGCGTACCTGGACGACGACACCATGGTGCTGTCGGCCACCACCGCTTCCAAGCGGCCCAAGGACCAGCTCGACTTCTTCCCCCTCACGGTGGACGTCGAGGAGCGGCAGTACGCCGCCGGCAAGATCCCCGGTTCGTTCTTCCGTCGTGAGGGTCGCCCCTCCGAGGACGCGATCCTGACCTGCCGCCTGATCGACCGCCCGCTGCGTCCTTCTTTCAAGAAGGGCCTGCGTAACGAGATCCAGATCGTCGAGACGATCATGGCGCTCAACCCCGACCACCTGTACGACGTGGTCGCGATCAACGCCGCCTCCTGCTCCACGCAGCTGGCCGGCCTGCCCTTCTCGGGCCCGATCGGTGGCACGCGTGTCGCGCTGATCAAGGGCCAGTGGGTCGCCTTCCCGACGCACACCGAGCTCGAGGACGCCGTCTTCGACATGGTCGTCGCCGGTCGCGTCCTCGAGGACGGCGACGTCGCGATCATGATGGTCGAGGCCGAGGCCACCGAGAAGACCATCCAGCTCGTCGCGGACGGCGCCGAGGCGCCGACCGAGGAGATCGTCGCCGCCGGTCTGGAAGCCGCGAAGCCCTTCATCAAGGCGCTCTGCAAGGCCCAGTCGGACCTCGCCGCCAAGGCTGCCAAGCCCACCGGCGAGTTCCCGGTCTTCCTGGACTACCAGGACGACGTCCTGGAGGCCCTGACCGCCGCCGTGAAGTCGGAGCTCTCCCAGGCCCTGACCATCGCCGGCAAGCAGGAGCGCGAGTCCGAGCTCGACCGCATCAAGGAGATCGCCTCCGAGAAGCTGCTCCCGCAGTTCGAGGGCCGCGAGAAGGAGATCTCCGGTGCGTACCGCGCGCTGACCAAGAAGCTGGTCCGCGAGCGCGTCATCAAGGACAAGGTCCGCATCGACGGCCGTGGCGTCACGGACATCCGTACGCTCGCCGCCGAGGTCGAGGCCATCCCGCGCGTGCACGGCTCGGCGCTGTTCGAGCGTGGCGAGACCCAGATCCTGGGCGTCACCACCCTCAACATGCTCCGCATGGAGCAGCAGCTCGACACCCTTTCCCCGGTGACGCGCAAGCGCTACATGCACAACTACAACTTCCCGCCGTACTCGGTCGGCGAGACCGGCCGCGTCGGTTCGCCCAAGCGCCGCGAGATCGGCCACGGCGCGCTCGCCGAGCGCGCGATCGTGCCGGTGCTCCCGTCGCGCGAGGACTTCCCGTACGCGATCCGTCAGGTCTCCGAGGCCCTCGGTTCCAACGGCTCGACGTCCATGGGCTCGGTCTGCGCCTCCACGATGTCGCTGCTGAACGCCGGTGTGCCGCTGAAGGCCGCCGTCGCCGGTATCGCCATGGGTCTGATCTCCCAGGAGATCGACGGCCAGACGCACTACGTCGCCCTCACCGACATCCTCGGTGCGGAGGACGCGTTCGGTGACATGGACTTCAAGGTCGCCGGTACGAAGCAGTTCGTGACCGCGCTCCAGCTCGACACCAAGCTCGACGGCATCCCCGCCTCGGTCCTGGCCGCCGCGCTGAAGCAGGCCCGTGACGCGCGTCTGCACATCCTGGACGTCATGAACGAGGCGATCGACGTTCCGGACGAGATGTCCCCGAACGCGCCGCGCATCATCACGGTCAAGATCCCGGTGGACAAGATCGGTGAGGTCATCGGCCCGAAGGGCAAGATGATCAACCAGATCCAGGAGGACACCGGCGCCGACATCACGATCGAGGACGACGGCACCATCTACATCGGTGCCCAGCAGGGCTCGCAGGCCGAGGCCGCCCGCGCCACGATCAACGGCATCGCCAACCCGACCATGCCGGAGGTCGGCGAGCGCTACCTGGGTACGGTCGTCAAGACCACCACCTTCGGTGCGTTCGTGTCCCTGATGCCGGGCAAGGACGGTCTGCTGCACATCTCGCAGATCCGTAAGCTCGCCGGCGGCAAGCGCGTGGAGAACGTCGAGGACGTTGTCGGCGTGGGCCAGAAGGTCCAGGTCGAGATCGCCGAGATCGACTCCCGCGGCAAGCTCTCCCTCATCCCCGTGGTCGAGGGCGAAGAGGGCGACGACGACTCGAAGGACGACACCGACAAGTGACGTCGCGTAGCACCACGACGACGGCCCGCCCCTCTTCGGAGGGGCGGGCCGTCGCCCGTACCCAAACCCTCCTGAAGGGCAAGGACGGCATCGGCACGGTCCGCCGTACGACGCTGCCGGGCGGCCTCCGCGTCGTCACCGAGACCTTGCCCTCCGTACGTTCCGCGACCTTCGGGATCTGGGCGAACGTCGGATCCCGAGACGAGACCCCGTCCCTGAACGGCGCCACGCACTACTTGGAACACCTGCTCTTCAAAGGCACCAAGAAGCGCAGCGCCCTGGACATCTCGGCCGCGCTCGACGCGGTCGGCGGCGAGATGAACGCCTTCACGGCGAAGGAGTACACGTGCTACTACGCACGCGTGCTCGACACCGACCTGCCGCTGGCCATCGACGTCGTGTGCGACATGCTGACGGGCTCACTGATCCTCCAGGAGGACGTGGACGCCGAGCGCGGCGTCATCCTCGAAGAGATCGCGATGACCGAGGACGACCCGGGCGACTGCGTGCACGACCTGTTCGCGCACACGATGCTCGGCGACACCCCCCTCGGCCGCCCCGTCCTCGGCACGGAGGAGACGGTCAACGCCCTCACCGCGGACCGGATCCGCCGCTTCTACAAGAAGCACTACGACCCGACCCGTCTGGTGGTCGCGGCCGCGGGCAACGTCGACCACAACAAGGTCGTACGTCAGGTCCGTGCCGCCTTCGAGAAGGCGGGCGCCCTCCACCGCACCGACGCGACGCCGGTCGTCCCGCGCCAGGGCTCCCGCGCCCTGCGCACGGCGGGCCAGGTCGAGGTCATCAACCGCAAGACCGAGCAGGCCCACGTCATCCTCGGCATGCCGGGCCTGTCCCGCACGGACGAGCGCCGCTGGGCCATGGGCGTCCTGAACACCGCCCTCGGCGGCGGCATGTCGTCCCGGCTCTTCCAGGAGGTCCGGGAGAAGCGCGGCCTGGCCTACAGCGTGTACTCGTACACGTCGGGCTTCGCCGACACCGGCCTCTTCGGCGTGTACGCGGGCTGCCGCCCGAGCCAGGTGCACGACGTACTGAAGATCTGCCGCGACGAACTCGACGACGTCGCGCAGAACGGCCTGAGCGACGACGAGATCGGCCGTGCGATCGGCCAGCTCGCGGGCTCCACCGTCCTCGGCCTCGAGGACACCGGCGCGCTGATGAACCGCATCGGCAAGAGCGAGCTGTGCTGGGGCGAGCAGATGTCGGTCGACGACATGCTGGCCAAGATCGCGGCGGTCACCCCGGACGAGGTCCGTGAGGTCGCCCGCGACGTGCTCGGCCACCGTCCGTCGCTGTCGGCCATCGGTCCGCTCAAGGACAAGCAGGCCGCCCGCCTGCACGAAGCGGTCTCCTAAACTCGCTCAACTCCCTTAAGGAATCAGGCACATGAGCAAGCTGCGCGTGGCGGTCATCGGAGCCAAGGGCCGGATCGGCTCCGAGGCCGTGCGAGCCGTCGAAGCCGCCGACGACCTGGAACTGGTCGCCGCGCTCGGCCGGGGCGACAAGCTGGACACGCTGGTGGAGACCGGCGCCCAGGTCGCGGTCGAACTGACCAACCCCGACTCGGTGATGGGCAATCTGGACTTCTGCGTACGGCACGGCATCCACGCCGTGGTCGGTACGACGGGCTGGACCGACGAGCGCATCGCGCAGCTGGAGGCCTCGCTGGCCGCATCGCCGGAGACGGGCGTCCTGATCGCCCCGAACTTCTCCATCGGCGCGGTTCTCACCATGAAGTTCGCGCAGATCGCGGCGCCGTACTTCGAGTCCGTCGAGGTCGTCGAGCTGCACCACCCGAACAAGGCCGACGCCCCCAGCGGCACCGCTCAGCGCACCGCCCAGCTCATCGCCGCGGCACGCAGGGAGGCGGGCAGCGCCCCGCAGCCCGACGCCACGTCGACGGCCCTGGACGGCGCCCGTGGCGCGGACGTCGACGGTGTGCCGGTGCACTCCGTGCGGCTGCGCGGCCTCCTGGCCCACCAGGAGGTGCTGCTCGGCGGCGAGGGCGAGACCCTCACCGTGCGGCACGACTCGCTGCACCACAGCAGCTTCATGCCGGGCATCCTGCTCGGCGTACGCCGTGTGGTGAGCACTCCGGGCCTGACGTTCGGCCTGGAACACTTCCTGGACCTGAACTGACGCGGGCTGACTGACCCTCATGCGAGCAAAGATCACTTACGCCGTCACGGCTGCCGTCCTGGTCGTCTACTTCGTCCTGGTCGGCAGCCGCGGCGTGCTCCTGATACAGCACGGCACCGCGCTCACCGTCACCTTCGGTGTCGCGGTGCTGATCCTGCCGTTCATCGGCGTCTGGTTCCTCTGGAAGAACACCCAGTTCGTCCGGCGCGCCAACCGCCTCGCCGCCGAGCTTGAGGCCGAAGGCGGCCTGCCCGTCGACGAGTTGAAGCGCACGCCCGGCGGCCGCATCGACCGCGACTCGGCCGACGAGGTCTTCGCGAGGCGCAAGGCCGAGACCGAGGACGCACCGGACGACTGGCGCTGCTGGTTCCGCCTCGCCGTCGCCTATCACGACGCCCGGGACACCCCGCGCGCGCGGAAGGCCATGCAGCGCGCGATCGCGCTGCACGCCGGCAGGCCGGTGAACGTCTAGCGTTCGGGATCAGGCGGTGCGGCGGTACTCGTCGGCCCACACCTCGATGGAGTCGGCCGCCCGGTTGAAGGCCTCGTGCCGGGCCATGAAGTCGGCATTGCGGTCGGTGAGCAACGGCCGCTGCCCCTCCGCCTGCTGATCATCCCGTCGTACGAGGACGAGTGCCTGCCCCTGCACGGTGCGGGGCAGCCCGAGCCACCGCACGGGCTGCTGCGTCGTACGCACCGTCACGACCTGGGCCCACGGCACTGTCTGCGTCGTCAGGAAGGCGACACGACGCAGTCCGTGCGCGCTGACCCAGGTGCCCATCCGCAGCAGCCGCAGCGCGCTCACGATGATGACCACCGCGAGTCCCGCGCAGATCGCGGCACCCGCCAGTGAGTCCGCGAACGCGATGATCACGGCGGCGACGAGGATGTACGAGGCGAGCAGCAGAAGCAGCGCGGCCGCCCCCACCCGCCACGGACCCGGCCGGTAGGGCCGCCGCCAGTGGTCGCGATCGTCGAACGGCAGCGCGGCGTCGTCCGCTGCCTCGTCAAAGGCGCGGTCCGCCGTCAGGAAGGGCAGGGGCACGACTGAATCCTCACTCAATCCACGCACGGGCTGTGCCCGGTGAGGCTACCGAGCCCTGCCTCCTGCTACCACCCTTGGGGGTCCGGACGAGTCAGGGGGTCGAGACCGTCGTCATCGACCGTCCGAGGCCTCGGACTGCTGGTTCTGCGCGGGTGACTGATCGGGCGAAAGGGCGGGCATGCCGAACAGCAGGGAACCTGCGAGTCCGGCGACCACGACCAGGCCGACCAGCGTGCGGCCCACGACCTGAGCGGCCGAAGCGCGCTCTCGGGGTGGGGGAGTGACATTGCTGCGGAACTTGTCGGCTTCGGCGATGAAGGCGAACGGAACGGGCTCGCGCCGACGGAACATGGGGTGCGTTTCTCCTCACGCGACTCGAACGAAACTCTGTTGTCCAGTCAGACGCTCGAAACGCCCAAATGGTGCCCGGTTTCGCCAAATTCGCCGAAGATTGTCGTGGCGAGCCACCGAACGGCCGATTGTCAGTGCCGGGCCATAGAGTGGGCGCCGCCCGAGTGATGCACATGGAAGGACCCCGCCAGTGAGCGAGACCCCCACCGAAGACCTCAAGCCCAGCTTCCGCAGCGAGGTCACCGTCGAGTTGGTGAAGCATGCCGCGACCGACTCCGACGTCCTGTGGGCCGCCCGTGTCTCCACTGCCGGGGAGCAGTCCCTGGAGGAGCTCCAGAAGGACCCCGAGCGCTCCAAGGGC
The DNA here is from genome assembly GCF_039533825.1 of Streptomyces rectiviolaceus. Classification (NCBI taxonomy): domain Bacteria; kingdom Bacillati; phylum Actinomycetota; class Actinomycetes; order Kitasatosporales; family Streptomycetaceae; genus Streptomyces; species Streptomyces rectiviolaceus. The sequence goes on along the minus strand of NZ_BAAAUG010000082.1, from coordinate 3,701 downwards.
CTGATCAACTACCTGATGCGGGACCGCCACGGCAGCCCCTTCGAGCACAACTCGATGACGTTCTTCATCAGCGCCCCGATCTTCGTCTTCCGCGAGTTCATGCGGCACCGCGTGGGCTGGTCGTACAACGAAGAGTCGGGCCGCTACAGGGAGCTCCAGCCGACGTTCTACGTCCCTGACGAGTCCCGCAAGCTGGTCCAGGAAGGCCGCCCCGGGAAGTACGTCTTCGTGGAAGGCACCCAGGCGCAGCAGGAGCTCACGGGCCGCGTCATGGAGGACTCGTACCGCCAGGCGTACGAGGCCTATCAGGAGATGCTCGCCGCCGGCGTCGCCCGCGAAGTCGCCCGCGCGGTCCTGCCCGTCGGCCTCTTCTCGTCCATGTACGCGACGTGCAACGCCCGTTCGCTGATGCACTTCCTCGGCCTGCGTACGCAGCACGAGCTCGCCAAGGTCCCGTCCTTCCCGCAGCGGGAGATCGAGATGGTCGGCGAAAAGATGGAGGAGCAGTGGGCCAAGCTCATGCCTCTCACGCACGCCGCGTTCAACGGCAACGGACGTGTGGCTCCGTAAGGCACTGATGTACGGGTGGGCTGAGCGAGGTGTCCGTATTGCGGCATTTCGAGAAGTTCATCTAGCCTGATCAAACGGACCCGGCACTGCTTGAACCCCCGAGCAGGCAGTGCCGGGCTCCTCACTTGTCAGGTCCGCACACATCCCCCGAGGGGGGACCACGCGCTGAGCAGCGAGTAGCGTGTTACCCATGGCTCCGACCTCCACTCCGCAGACCCCCTTCGGCAGGGTCCTCACCGCTATGGTCACGCCCTTTACGGCGGACGGCGCACTCGACCTCGACGGCGCGCAGCGACTCGCCGTCCACCTGGTGGACGCAGGCAATGACGGCCTCGTCATCAACGGGACCACCGGCGAGTCCCCGACCACCAGCAACGCGGAGAAAGCCGAGCTCGTACGAGCCGTAGTGGAAGCAGTCGGAGACCGCGCCCACGTCGTCGCGGGCGTCGGCACGAACGACACCCGCCACAGCATCGAGCTCGCGCGCGACGCCGAGCGCGTCGGTGCCCACGGCCTCCTGACGGTCACGCCGTACTACAACAAGCCCCCGCAAGAGGGCCTGCTCCGGCACTTCACCGCGATCGCCGACAGCACCGAGCTGCCGGTCATGCTCTACGACATCCCCGGACGCAGTGGCGTACCGATCAACACGGAGACGATCGTCCGCCTCGCGGAGCACCCCCGGATCGTCGCCAACAAGGACGCCAAGGGTGACCTCGGCCGCGCCAGCTGGGCCATCGCCCGCTCCGGCCTCGCCTGGTACTCCGGCGACGACATGCTGAACCTCCCGCTGCTCTCCGTCGGCGCCTGCGGCTTCGTCTCCGTCGTCAGCCACGTGGTCACCCCGGAGCTGCGCGCGATGATCGACTCGTACGCCACGGGTGACGTGCGCAAGGCCACCGAGATCCACCAGAAGCTGCTCCCGGTCTTCACGGGCATGTTCCGTACGCAGGGTGTGATCACCACGAAGGCGGCGCTCACCCTGCAGGGCCGCCCCGCGGGACCGCTGCGGCTGCCCCTCGTCGAACTGTCGCCCGACGAGACGGCCCAGCTCAAGATCGATCTCGCCGCGGGCGGGGTACAGCTCTGACCACTGACTTCACAACTGAATACGCGAAACACCGCAGGACAGGGTCCTGCACCTACACCAAACAACTGCTACTGCACGAACGTCATGCGCGCCACGTGCCCTAGAGGTACGTGGCGCGTGTGGTGAGGAGAGTCTTTTGAGTCATCCGCATCCTGAACTCGGCGCCCCGCCGAAGCTCCCGAAGGGCGGCCTGCGGGTCACCCCGCTCGGCGGCCTCGGCGAGATCGGTCGCAACATGACCGTCTTCGAGTACAACGGTCGCCTGCTGATCGTCGACTGCGGAGTGCTCTTCCCCGAGGAGGAGCAGCCCGGAATCGACCTGATCCTGCCGGACTTCACGTCCATCAGGGACCGTCTCGACGACATCGACGGCATCGTGCTCACGCACGGCCACGAGGACCACATCGGCGGTGTCCCCTATCTCCTCCGCGAGAAGGCGGACATCCCGCTGATCGGCTCCAAGCTGACCCTCGCGCTCATCGAGGCGAAGCTCCAGGAGCACCGGATCCGTCCGTACACGCTCGAGGTCGTCGAGGGCGACCGCGAGCGGCTCGGCCCGTTCGACTGCGAGTTCATCGCGGTCAACCACTCCATCCCCGACGCCCTGGCCGTCGCCGTCCGCACCCCCGCGGGCATGGTCGTCGCCACCGGCGACTTCAAGATGGACCAGCTGCCGATGGACGGCCGCCTCACGGACCTGCACGCGTTCGCGCGGCTGAGCGAGGAGGGCATCGACCTCCTTCTCTCCGACTCGACGAACGCCGAGGTCCCGGGCTTCGTCCCGCCGGAGCGCGACATCTCGAACGTGATCCGGGGCGTCTTCGCCGGCGCCCAGAAGCGGATCATCGTCGCGAGCTTCGCCAGCCACGTCCACCGCATCCAGCAGATCCTGGACGCCGCCCACGAGTACGGCCGCAGGGTCGCCTTCGTCGGCCGCTCCATGGTCCGCAACATGGGCATCGCCCGGGACCTCGGCTACCTCAAGGTCCCGCCGGGCCTCGTGGTGGACGTCAAGACCCTGGACGACCTGCCCGACAGCCAGGTGGTGCTCGTCTGTACGGGTTCCCAGGGCGAGCCCATGGCGGCCCTGTCCCGGATGGCCAACCGCGACCACCAGATCCGCATCGTCCAGGGCGACACGGTGATCCTGGCGTCGTCGCTCATCCCCGGCAACGAGAACGCGGTCTACCGCGTGATCAACGGCCTGACCCGCTGGGGAGCGAACGTCGTCCACAAGGGCAACGCGAAGGTGCACGTCTCCGGCCACGCGTCGGCGGGCGAGCTCCTGTACTTCTACAACATCTGCAAGCCCAAGAACCTGATGCCGGTGCACGGCGAATGGCGCCACCTGCGCGCCAACGCCGAGCTGGGCGCCCTCACCGGCGTCCCGCACGACCGCATCGTGATCGCCGAGGACGGCGTCGTCGTCGACCTCGTCGAGGGCAAGGCGAAGATCGTCGGCAAGGTCCAGGCGGGATACGTGTACGTGGACGGCCTCTCGGTCGGCGACGTCACCGAGTCGTCCCTCAAGGACCGCAGGATCCTCGGGGACGAGGGCATCATCTCGGTCTTCGTGGTGGTGGACTCCAGCACCGGCAAGATCACCGGGGGCCCGCACATCCAGGCCCGCGGCTCCGGCATCGACGACTCGGCGTTCTCCGCGGTCATGCCGAGGGTCCAGGAGGTCCTCGAGAAGTCGGCCCAGGACGGCGTCGTGGAACCCCACCAGCTGCAGCAACTCATCCGCCGCACGCTGGGCAAGTGGGTCTCGGACAACTACCGCCGACGCCCGATGATCCTCCCGGTGGTCGTCGAGGTCTGACCTGACACCGCGTGAACTCCGGAGCGGGGCGCCTCGATTTGCATCGGGGCGCCCCGCTCCAGTACGTTTACGTCTCCGCCGCAGAGGGAAGCACCCGGCACTCACGTGCCCGGAGCAACCCGAACGGGGCGGGGAATTCCGACTCAGAATCTCTGATAAAGTCGGAGCCGCCGGAAAGGGAAACGCGAAAGCCGAAAGGCAGGAGCGGGAACCGGAAAG